>CAYTUO010000631.1:0-1510 GCA_964441015.1 uncultured Pleurocapsa sp. | reverse complement strand
TTGCTACAGCCAGTGGAGATGCAACGGTCAAACTCTGGAGCCGAGATGGCAGAGAGATCCAAACCCTTCAAGGACATGAGGCTATAGTTTGGAGCGTCAGTTTCAGCCCAGACGGCCAGACGATTGCTACAGCCAGTGAAGACGCAACGGTCAAACTTTGGAGCCGAGATGGCAGACAACTCCAAACCCTCCAAGGGCATGAGGCTACGGTTACAAGCGTCAGTTTCAGCCCAGACGGCCAGACGATTGCTACAGCCAGTGGAGATGCAACGGTCAAACTCTGGAGCCGAGATGGCAGAGAACTTCAAACCCTCCAGGGACACGAGGCAGCAGTCAAGAGCGTCAGTTTCAGCCCGGACGGCAAGACAATTGCCTCATCCGATGCATCTGGAAGAGTAATTCTGTGGGATTTGGATCTAGGTTTAGAGATGGATGAACTACTGGTGCGGGGTTGCGATTGGGTGCGGGATTATCTGCGGACGAATCGGTCGTTGAAAGAGAGCGATCGCACCCTTTGCTCCCGCATCTGACGGGGCGACAACTTACTCTAAAAAATAGCCGTACTGAACGAGGAAGTTGTTGTGTGGCGATCATAAAATATTATGAATTGCCTCACCACTACGTCAATAATTTTTAAATTTCGATCACAACTTTGCCAAAGTAGATTGCTAAAATAGACTCGATCAATGTTTTTGTCACTTTTCTAGTTGGCAAGACGTAACAAGCAACTAAATAAATAATGGCGATTTTTATTATTGCAACAGAAGAAACGTTAGCTAAACGACATTTAGCTGAATTGTTAAGAGAATTACGAGGTAGCGAAACTCAGCGTCAATTCGCCAAACGTTTAGGAACGTCATACACTTCTATTCAAGATTGGGAAAAGCAAATTCGCCTTCCTAGCGAAAAAAACCTCCAACGCATCGCCCAGCTAAAAGGTTGGACTTACGAAGAACTGATACTTTTTCTTTTTGGCAATGATGCTCAGTCGGCGATCGCCACAACAGAACCCTTAAAGATAATCATGGCTTGCGTGCCAAAACTCTCCCCAGCCCAAAGACAAGAATTGAGTGACTATTTCACGTCAAAAATCGACAATATATTAGATCTTAAAGCTAAGATAGCCTATAACCTTAGCAACCATCAGAAACACAACTTACACCTGCTACTGAGAGCCTCTCTTAAACAGCAAGATCCCCTTGAAGCAATAGAACAGGCGGGGATAGAGCCTGAGTTGTTCGCAGATATTTTTTTGAGGGACGATCGAAATCGGAAAGTCGGCTACAAGGAGCTAGAACAATTTAGTCATTTGTGCCGTCAGGTTATTCAATGGCGGGGCGAACAACTCCCAGAAGTTGACCCCCATCAAACCTATAGCGGAAAGATAGACGCACTCTTTGACGCTCTCTGGGGTGTGACTTCCTTAGTTTGAGCTGAATGCTGAGATTAACTTTAGTATCCAGCTTTTGAAATGAGAATTTTTCAGGCAACGCTCCCTTCTGTTAATTAG
>CAYTUO010000630.1:0-1513 GCA_964441015.1 uncultured Pleurocapsa sp. | reverse complement strand
AATGTTCCTGTACCATCAGCCAGCGATAACCGCATTCTTTAAGGGCTTTGATGTATTCAAACAGAGTATCGGGGTTGTTAGGAAGATGCATTTCCGGTGGCGAAAAGCCTTTAACCCGCTTCAGGGCATCATAACCGAAGACAGCAGCAAAGTAATGTTGCCAAGCTTGAATCTGGAGTTTAATGTCAGGAATAGGTGTAGAGGGAACTACGGCATGAGACCACATTGTTCCCAACCATTCGACATAGGGTTGGTACTGTGGATCGCAAGTAATCTTTTTCAGGTTATCAATGACATGGTCTTTTCCCATTTGTGTCAATCCCCAAAGAAGATTGCCAGAATAATCCAGCATGATCCGAGGATTGCAACCATTGCTTACTAATTCGGGAATCCAATCTGCCATGCGACTGTAACACCAAGCAAATACATTGGCATTGTGATTATCGCCTTCATCTTGATGTTCAAACATATATTGGAGATTGCTAATTAATTCTCCATTCTTGCCCGCAGGAATAGTAGGCTGGTGCATATGAAGGGCGCAAGCAAATCCGGCATTAATATTATTGATGTTGAGATTGGTACGGGGTAAAAAGATAGGTTCGTTGTGATTAACTACCTTACTGATTTCTGATTCCCAACCGCATATATTAGGCAATCCGGATCTGTTTTCTGCTAAAGCATTTGCAGATGCTGCTGTTGCGATCATATTTCTTTACCTTAATGATTGCTCCTTGATGGATAATTTGTAGCCAAAAAATAAGCGTAAATTTCCAGTCTGATAATATATAATAATCTGCTGGCTAGAACTTAAGACTTTCTTAAATGTTGAGTTAATAAGCGATCGCCTTCTTTGCGCTCTACTCTTACAACAACGCCAAAAGAAAAAAGAAAAAACTATTGCTCTCTTTTACCTCGATTAACTTGACTGAGACGGTTCATTGCCATAGCTAAACTCAATTTCATTCGTTTAAAAGCTTCTGCCAAATTACCAATTTCATCATTAGACATTTGCTCAAATTCTGCATCCATATAGCCAGTGCTAACTTCTTCTGCTACCTTTGCCATTCGCTTTAGAGGACGAATAACATTACGATTGAGTAAATAGTTGACTAATAAGATAATGACAATGAAAACTAAAGAAACAATCCCCATAATCATCAAAAATGATTGACGAGCTTGAATAATCACTTGTTGAGCAGGAACAGAAATCATCTGCGCGCCGACAATTTCATTCATTTTCCAGCCAAAACCATGATTAGCTCCGTAACGCTCAATTTGACTCTTGGGAGCTACTTCTGGGGTACTATGACATTCTAGACAGCTTTCGCTGGATACTTTAAGAGGACGAGCGATATAAAAAAGCTCTCCTGCAGGCACAGCACGAAATCCTCTTTGTTCTTGTAGTTGACTCTTAGCGATAAAATTCTCTACCAGTTGCTGTTCAAATTTATCAGCTTTATCTCTGGGATTAGTAGGATTGAGAGTAGCTTCTTTATAGAAAAAATTGCGATAA
>CAYTUO010000629.1:0-1526 GCA_964441015.1 uncultured Pleurocapsa sp. | reverse complement strand
TGAACAATCAATTATCTTTCTCCGTCTGCCCCCTGACTTTTTCAGCAAGCCCTAACTAGCAACTTGGGTTATTAGCAATCCGCCTTTCAGTTTTAGTCCAGAAAACCGAGGAGTCGATCTAACCATTATCCGCCGTGCTTTCGACCTTTTTCTCGCTCCTGGCGGTCGTTTAGTTTCGATTGTTAGCGCCTCTCACCGACATACTCGCTGTCCAAAAGCGCAAGCGTTTCGTAACTGGCTTAACAAAGTTCGGGCTGAATTGATTGAGTTGCCTTTGGAGAGTTTTTGGGGAACCGAACGCCCTGTCACTGTTGAAAGTTGGTTGTTAATTGCTGATAAGTGAATCTGTCGGAGGGAGCGATCGCATTCTTCAAGTCTTTTTTAACAGTATGGGGAGAGCTTGTCGCCAGCAAGGAGGCAACTGAAACAAAACAAAGTCTGATTTCTTTGTTAAATTATCTTCCTTCTATTTTCGACTCTTTTAACGGTTTAAACCGCTAAATGGATTGACAATCTGTAAGGTATTTTCGAGCATTAAACCATCTTGCATATCTTCTGAGTAAAGAATACTTGCACCTCCTAAAACGGCACTCGCAACGATGAGGCTGTCCCAAAATGAAAGTAAGTAGCGATCGCGTAATTTCACAGCAGACTGAAGCGTTTCGAGAGAGACTGGCAAGATTTCACAACCTTGCGCTAATTCTTCCAGTAATATCTGAATTTGGGCGTTATTAAACCCTGCTTTACGGATTAAATTGGAACAAACCTCATTAACTACCTGTGTACTGATTAAGCTATTTTGGGAATTGGTGATAGTTGTAGCGATTTGTTGCTTGGGGATAGCATCAGGGTCACGAGAGTTGATAATCAAGCGATACAGCCAAATATTAGAGTCAATAAAGCAGGGTTGAGATTCACCAACGTTCATTGGCTTCTTCTCTAGTCAAAGGCTGAAAGTCTTCAATTTTGATGGGATTAGCAGTTAATTGAGCAATAAGTCCTTTTTCTGGAAAGCGTTTTGTTTTGGGGATTGAATGAGATTCTATAATAAGTTTGACGGATTCCCCCTCAGCGAGTTGGAGATTGCCGATAGGGCGTAAAACACCATTTTCAAATACGGCTTCACAGTTTTGTTGTTGCATACTCAATTCTGACTCAGACTACCATAATTTTAACCGATGAACGAATAACGCACCCAAGCCCACCTCGAACAAAAGAGAGAAAATCAATCAAGATGATGGATTATAGAATAGCGATCGCTACCTGAGATAGATGCCAGAACAACGATCGCCGTGACGAAGATTAACAGGGCGATCGCTCGTCGTCGGGAACGCATCATTTGTAATGAAACTTTATACTTTTCCTAAAAAATCTAGGGAATTAGTGTTGAATTATTCTCATAATAAAAGTGCGATCTCTTACGCCCTTACCCATGAACGAACAGCGTCAGCAAGCCTATTTCGACCTCATTCAAAGCCTGTTGAATTGCCCCAGTGGTGAAGAACCAGAAATTTTGGCAGCCAACC
>CAYTUO010000628.1:0-1541 GCA_964441015.1 uncultured Pleurocapsa sp. | reverse complement strand
CAAAGCACCCGCTAACGAAACAGTAGCAGGAGCATTGGGCTTAAAATACTTGGTAACGAAAGACGAGCAGAAAATATTGAATCCTAAAGGAATCAACGTCATTCGAGGTTTTGACGGTAACTTCAAAGTATATGGTGCGCGAACATTAGGTGGCGAAGATAACGGAGAGTTTAGATATATCAACGTCCGACGGACAATGAATTTTTTGAAAGAATCGATCGATGAGGGGATGCAATTCGTCGTCTTTGAGCCGAATAGTCCCGTTCTCTGGCAGCGAATCATTCGCACCTTACGGGCATTTCTAACCATTCAATGGCGTGATGGACTTCTGTTTGGAAATACGCCAGAGGAAGCCTTCTTTGTCAGATGCGATGAAAGCTTGAACCCCAAAGAAGTAAGAGACATAGGACAGGTCATTACAGAAATTGGGGTGGCAATTGTCAGACCCGCCGAGTTTGTCATCTTTAGAATTTCACAGGAAGTTGGCACGCCAGGTTGAAAGGAAGTCGAACAATTGCAAGAAAAATAGGAGAAGAAGATGCCAAGAACAGATCCCTATCGCAATTTTAATTTCCTGGTCGAAATCGACGGTATCACTCAGGCGGGATTTTCCGATTGTTCTGGGTTTGGGGCAAGTACTGACCCCACAGAATACCGAGAAGGGGGCGACCCCAAAACCATGCGAAAACTGCCAGGAATGACCAAATACAACAACATTACCCTCAAATGGGGGTTGGCGGACTCGAAAGAGCTTTACAACTGGTACAAAGATGTTGTCAACGGCAAAATCCAGCGCAAAAACGGCAGCATCATCGTACTGGATCTCGAAGGACAGGAGAAGGTACGCTGGAACTTTTTTGAAGCTTGGCCGACTAAATTCACCCATCCCGATTTGAGTGCTAAGGCAAACGATGTTGCTATTGAAACGATGGAACTAGCGATCGAGCGATTCGAGAGGGCATGATCGTGCTGCAAACCGAGTATGAATTTAAGCTTCCCATTGGCTATCAAGACGAAGAAGGCAACCTCTGGCGGGAGGGAACCATGCGCCTTGCCACCGCCGCCGATGAAATTTTGCCGCTCAAAGACCCGCGCGTGCAGGCAAACCAAGCTTATTTAATTATCATTTTGCTGTCGCGGGTGATTACTCGTTTGGGAGGAGTGGAAGCGATTAACCCTAAAGTTATCGAAGGACTCTATGCCGCAGACTTGGCTTATTTACAAGAGTTCTACAACCAGATTAATCGCTATGGTAAGGCAAGAATCGCGGCAGCTTGTCCCAAGTGCGCCCATCAGTTTGAGATGGAGTTAAACGGCATGGGGGGGTTGTAGGCTACCCTCTCAAGGCATTGTATGAGGAGGTAGCTTTTGTTGCCTATCACTTTCATTGGTCTGCCGAAACCATTTTGAATTTAGAACACGGCGAACGAAGACGGTGGGTAGAGGAGATTTCGGCAATTAACGATCGCATTAATGAGGGATATAACTCATGAATGGAATGCTACAGGAAGTATTGCGATGGCAGAGATCAGCAGTCGATC
>CAYTUO010000627.1:0-1551 GCA_964441015.1 uncultured Pleurocapsa sp. | reverse complement strand
TTATTACACTGGCATTTACCTAATAGTTTAGCATAATATCTCCTGAAGAACCCAAGAAACGGCAACAAGACTCTGGTTATCGTTCGTTGGTTCAAGAGCGTTCTTGATGAGATCGCAGAAGAGCTTTTGATTCAATAGGAGCTACGCTCGTTCATGGTGACAACTTAATAAGCACTTGTCACCATGAATAACCCAACATTTAAAGGAATTCGCGGCTTCATTGGAGAAAATGCGCTATCAAGGGCAATCGCTAAAACTCCAACTGTTAAACCCGTTTCTTTCACCAATCGCCAACAAATGAGCGCTCGCCAAATCAAATAACTCAAGAAAATCTTTTGCAGATCGATAATACTGAAATCATTACCACTGCGGGAGAAGATCTAAACAAACATCACTAACTTAATTAAGCTATGCCCATCATCAAAACCATCCGCCTCAAACTAGCCAACCTCATCACCGCCATCCAAGTCGCCTGGATGAAACGCTACGGACAATTTGACCCCAAGGGAAGCTACAAAACCTTCAAGAAAGTTCCCCAGTGGGTCAACCGGAGCCAACGGGCATTGGGGTATTTGTCGCTTTGGATTGACCCGACTCCTCATCAGATGCCTTGGTGACCGTTCGTGCGATCGCTCTCCTTCGACCCAATCGGATGATTTTTCTGCAAATTTGTTCGCCGGAAAATTCTTTATAGCGCAAGGCTTCTAGCCATTTCATCCCAAGAACTGTTCGCCCCAAAAAGTAGCTTTTTGAGCCACACCGAAGAAGTGCGATCGCGTTCCTAATCATAAGCCACCAGGATTAAATCTGATGGCTTATTTTTTTTCTGGACAAATTGGTTAGCTCAAAATATAATTTTTTACAAAGATGACCCAGAATTTCGCCCAAAAACGATTGGTGTGCGGCTACTAATCCCCCAAATGTCAGCAGGGATAATCGGCGTGATACTCATAATATTCGTCAGGCTCCATGTGATAGGGCAGCGACGACAATTCTTCTCCAGAGTCGAGAGCTTGCTGCTGTCTCTTTTCCTGTTGGGCTGGAGTAAGTTGTTGACTACGGCGAGCAGTCATAGATGAATAGGTTTCTCCATAACGTTCTAAACAAAACTGCTCTCTTTCCTCAAAGTCTTTTATATCTTTCTGTTTTTCGGCTTCCATCAGAAAAATATCAAAGATAGAAGTGCTTTGAGCTAAAAGTCGATTCTTAAAATTTTCTTTCATTGTGCCATCAGGATTAAAACACATCCGATCCATAGCTGACCAATAATCATAGGCTCTTGCCTTTGCCATAAATTTTTTCTCCTATTTTTCTGAAAACTAGAATTTCCAAAAGCTACTTTTAAGGGCATTTGCTATAGACAGATTTTCTTTCTTTCAAAAGCGAAAATGACACTATCTTTTCAACATTTCGATACTCGTCTCAACCAATGGATTGCCAACGAACAGCCTTCTCTTGTGGATGAACCTATCCTAACAGAAAAATTAGATAACACTTTATTATAGCGGTTTTCAATTGAATAGATTAAAGTAAGGAAAACCAGAAAATATT
>CAYTUO010000626.1:0-1594 GCA_964441015.1 uncultured Pleurocapsa sp. | reverse complement strand
TGATATTCATCTTCTGTTAATTGAGGGCGATCACTCTTAGGAACAAGCAACTTATAACCTCGCAATTCCTCTGCGCCATTTCTATCTTCGACTCCCATCAGTTGGACGACATACAAATTCTTCCCAGGAATATAACGGCCTCCCAACAATTCTACTTCTTTAACCCCAATCCCATCGGGCGATCGCAACCAACGCCGTCCTGGTTCCTCAAATCGTTCAGGAAAATCTGAATTGGGATGTACTCTTAACTCCCCTTTTAATCCTTGTGGAGCAACAATAGTACCAACTTCCAACCAATCATCCATTTTGCATAAAACTCTTTAATTTATCTACTATTTTAGTAGTTAAATAACACAACCTAAAAACAATTGTTGTTTAATCACCAAATATTTCTCTCTGCGCCTGGAGCGAACGCCAGTTGCTTCAAGTCGGGAAACCCGCCCAACGCACTGGCTCCTCTGCGTGAAATTTTAAAAAACTTATTCTAAATCAGTTACCTTACCTAACTAAATCATCAACCATGAAAACCTGGCAAGCAGACTTTTATAGACACACTCTCAAAGATGAAACAGGAAAACCGATTTGGGAATTATTCATTTACGATCCTCAAGGCAATCTAATTCACGAAGCAAAATGTCCCCAATCTCAAGCAACTTCTGATTGGTTAATTTCCCAATTACAAAAGGCAGTAAAAGGAACCTTTCCTGACATTATTCAAGTCTTTCGTCCTCAATCTCTTAACTTATTATCAACGGCTGGAGAAAAACTAGGAATTAAGGTTGAAGCAACGCGACGAACCACCGCGTTAAAATCTGAATTACGAAAGCAAATTATTGACGAAAATTATGACCCTGTTAAACTAGAAAAGTCTCCCCCCCAAGCATTACCAGAGAATCTCTGGGGAGAAAGGTGGCGCTTTGCAAGTTTTCCTGCGGGAGAGATTGTTGAATCCTTCAGCGATCGCCCGATTCCAATCTTAGAGATGCCAGAATCTCTTTTGCCAATTAATTTAGGGATTGCTTCTACTATCTCCCTACCAGGTGTCATCATTTATGCTGGAAGAAAATCGATGTATTTGGCGCAATGGTTGCAGGAAGCTAAGCCATTTTCTCTAAATTATATTCCCACAGAAATTGGCAAATCAGGAGGATTAGTTTTAGAATCAGGATTAGTTGATCGCTGGATCGTAGCAACTTTTGAAGATGAAGAAGTCGCCCAAGCTGCCCAAAATTATGAACAGCGAAAGCAAGCTAGTAAAGGATTGCATTTTCTGGTAGTTCAACCCGACGATTCGGGAATGACTTATAGGGGTTTTTGGTTGTTAAAAGAAGAGTAAATTTAGAGGAGCGCTCATGTTCAAGAAATTATTAATTCTTTTATCAATTGCAATTGTGGGAGGTTTTGCTACTGGTTTCTATTACTGGCGACAGTTTACTACACTTCCCGACTGGTATCAAAGTCAAGAAAGCGAACAGCTGATCGCTCAAATAAAGCAAAATTCAGATGAGCAAAAATCCAGTACTGGCAAGGATATTACGCTACAACTTAACCGCGAAGATATTAACAGAATATTAGTGAAAAAAGTTGCTGAAAG
>CAYTUO010000625.1:0-1601 GCA_964441015.1 uncultured Pleurocapsa sp. | reverse complement strand
GTGGCTGGGCAAAGCGGGGAAAGTTGCCCTTCACCGTCATCGACGAGCGTCAAGCGGCTAAATATGCCCGTAACTACGACCACATCGTCATCGACACTCAAGCTAGACCGGAGCAGGAAGATTTAGAAGCCTTAGCCGATGGCTGCGATTTACTCATCGTTCCCTCGACTCCCGATGCCCTGGCTCTCGATGCCATGATGCTAACAGTCGATGCCCTCAAGCAGTTAGGAAGCTCGCGCTATAAAATTCTCCTGACCATCATTCCTCCCAAACCAAGTCGGGATGGAGAAGAAGCCAGGGAAATGCTAACCGAAGCCGGACTACCCTTATTGAAAGCAGGCATTCGGCGTTTCGTTGCTTTTCAGAAAGCGGCACTGGCTGGCGTTCCCGTCTACGAGGTCAACGATCCAAAAGCGGCTATTTCTTGGGCGGACTATCAGGCAATGGGGCGGGAGGTTCTGCCATGAGCAAGTTTAAAGATATCCTTAAGGCGGCTAAAGAAAGAGAGGCGGACATAAGAGAAATTTCCTCCACTCAAGAGCCGTCCGCCGTCGAGGTAGAGCTTGAAGAGGACGCGGTTGCTCTTGTGGCAGAGCCAACATTCGACCCGTCGGGAGCCGTGCCTCCCCAAAAGCGATCGCCGATCGCATCTGAAGAAACCCAACCGTCCAAGCGAGGCAGACCCAAAGGCAAGCGCAGCGATCCAGATTACGAGCAGGTGACGGCTTACATCAAGAAGGAAACTTATCGAAGCACTAAAATCGCCCTCCTTCAGCAAGGGGAAGTGCAGGATTTTTCCCTTCTGGTCGAGCAACTGCTCAGTGAGTGGTTAAGTACGCAAAATTCTAAAAACTCAAATTCTTGAATTTTTAATAGTTTGAAGAGTCAAATATTTAAATAGTTGAATTGCCGATCGCGCCCCGAACAGAAAACCTACTTTCCGGGGTTACAGGTATAACTGACGATCGCTCAGGTAGGGGGAAAAAATTAGACAGCCATCGAGCGATCGCGATCGCGGCGAACCGTGGTAACTGGTCGCTAATAACTGTTAGCTAATAGCTGGCAATTGCTAATAGATATTCTTGAACTGAAATGAAGAATCAATCATTAAGAATTGTCCGGTCATTACTAACAGGTATTTGACAAGCTGCTGAGTACAAATACTTAGATGCTCCGAGCGAACCGAGAATGTTAGTTTAGTGAACTCGATTGGGAATATTTTTTTTAGAGTTTCATATTATGTACAGAAGCCAAAAAATTTTTTGCCATGACTGAACAAACTTCGAGCGTAGTTCACCAAACTCCCGAAACCGCAACCTACTTTAGACCCGAAGACATCCAAGAAATGTTTGGGATAAAAAAAGTCGCTTATTACAACCGACTGAAGTATCTGGGAATCGAGGCAAACAAAGACGAGCAGGGTAAACCTTACCTCGACTCTGAACAAGTTAAATTGCTACAAGCACTACACGAACATATCAACGAGACGGGAAAGATGGAAGGATTTATCAATAACGCAATTGTCAAAGTTGATGACAGCGCTGCTATCGCTTCAACTAATAATAATTCTGAAGAAAATATCTATGTAAAACCCGCAGAAC
>CAYTUO010000624.1:0-1620 GCA_964441015.1 uncultured Pleurocapsa sp. | reverse complement strand
GATCGCCTGGGGGCAAATCCACCAGAGTCGCATAACTAGCAACTTGGGTTAGTAGCGATCGCGATTATACTTTCTACTTCTTTCTGACTCACAGCAGATTATCCTCGTCGATTCAGAGGATTGGTTAGCCTGCGTTTCTACACAAGCTCATTGGCTTGCCAACCATTGTTTGTAGTTACAATTCATTAATTTCTGTTGTACAGAATCAATAAGCGCAGGTGAAATTCTTGGTGTCGCTCCGACTCGATAGACATCATTCAAGACGGCATGATAATCTCGTCCGGTCAACTCAGCAACGACTTGTGCCAAATTTCGATCGGACATTTGTTCGTAAAGAATTGAAAGTACGGGCAAATAGTATTGTTCGTCGATCCCTTCAGGAAAGGCACAAGTTAGCAACTGATAAGTAGCAATTAGATGAGTGGGAATAGTTTTGTGCATAGCTCAGATACCAGTCAATGGATAGGGAGGGTGAAGATAAACATTAAAATCAACCCCTTGGGTACTAGCCGCCCGCACTGCCTTGGCATCTGCGGTCATGGTAACAATGCCCATTTGGTCGCCTGTACCCAGAATAATTATATCGTTGACACCAAGGCTACGGGTTGGTTGTAAATTTAGAGCGGCGGCGGAAGGGTTGTCTGGAATTACCGTGATTCTTTGCACAAGACGCACTGCCCTCGCCTGTTCAGCACTTCCTCCCGAACATTGAACGATCCCAAGAAACTCATCGTAGGCAGTTTGCACCATGACAAGTTGTTGGTTGCTAACAAATGATTTGAGTTGATGCCGAACCGGAGATCCTTCGGCGACGAAAGCGATCGCCGTATTCGTGTCTAAATTAATCACAATCTCAAGCAATTTCTAATTTCTAATTTCCCATCGTAATGAGAAAATCTGGGTTGGCACGACAAAACTTGATGAGTTTAGGGATTGTTGGGAAAATTCGTGGAAATTGGACTCGGTTGTTTTTGACATAGTTGTAATCCATTAATTTAAGATGTTAAGTTTTGTAAAACTAAGAAAAATTGCATGGATGCGTCAAGAGAAGCGATCGCTCACAAGATAAGAACAATAGTTCCCAGCACTTAAAAATCCCTGACAGGCGAATTCCGGTTTCTGGCTTCATAAAACAGATCGACTGCCACCTCTTCTTTAACGTAAGCTCTCAACGGATCGCGAAATCTTCTTGCTAAAGCATTTTTGAGGAGGTCGATTCCTTCTTCGATCTCAAATTCGTTTTCGAGTTCGCGTACCGTCCATCGGGGGAGTTCTTCGATGGGCGTTGCATCTTCTGCTTCCTCAAGTTCGCTACGAGAATGAAACACCATAACGATCTCCAAGATGAATTCTTGAGACACGTAAGAGCGATCGATTTCTTCAGTCATTTTTATAGTCCTCCGTCAGTTTAAATGAATGCAGGAAAGCGATCGCTCTTACGTGGGAAGTGCGATCGCGTATGGGAGAGAAACGTTAAATCTCAAAGCTGCCGTCTGGGTTTGATGGCCAGAAGTTAGCAACTTGCCAACCTTGTAAGTCATGACGAGAGGCAATTTCGGCTTCGACTAGAGAGGCAGTCCAGTAGAAGTATTTGACAAATGGTACAGTTTTTGCAGAGGC
>CAYTUO010000623.1:0-1624 GCA_964441015.1 uncultured Pleurocapsa sp. | reverse complement strand
AAATAGTTTTGCGAATTGCTGATGCTTGGCGAACTTGTAAGACAGTTTCCTTCAAGCTTTGTGGGGTTTTGGTATTGCTAACCAAGCCTAGACTAGAAACGACTGGTAACTATATCAAATATAATAGATTTAGTAAAGGGATTTGAGATTGGGTGTGAGGAAAAGATGATAATTCCTCCTGACAACTATGATTTCCTATCGCTTGACTAGACAAATCGCTGTAGTACTAACATCAGTTGCGTTGATTTTTGGAATTTCACCTGCTGTGAAGGCGCAAAAGGTACAATTATCTCCCTCTCAGACACAACAAGTTGTCAACGCATTAAGCTATCCAACCAGTTCACAAAGATTTTTTGAAGAAGGACAGCGCAAGTTTGAAAAAGAAATTGACAGCTTAAGTAAAGGCAAGTTTCCTCCCCCAGAATCTATTCTGCAAATAAGCGATGATTTGCTCGAACAAGGACAGCTATCGCCGACAGAAAAATTGCCAATCTTGTCTCAAGAGGTCAAAACTAAGGGGTAGGTTTATTGCTTAAGGCCGCGATCGCGATCGCTCCCCATCCTATCAGAAATGCCACGCCTCCCAAAGGAGTAATTGCGCCCAACCATTTAATCCCGCTCAAACTCAGCGCATACAAACTTCCAGAAAAAAGCGCAATCCCAACGATAAAAGCATAACCTGCTACTATTAGCGAATTTGAGGCAGTTTCAGCACGACTCAAGAGAACGGCGACTAATAACAACGCAAGGGCATGATACATCTGATATTTTGCCCCTGTCTCAAAGATTTCTCTGGCGCTTTCTGTTAATTGGGTTTTCAGTGCGTGACTGGCAAAAGCACCTGCCCCAACCGATAAGCCTGCTAAAATAGCTGCGATCGCGATAAAAATTCGAGTCATCACCATCTTACTTCGATCTAGTGGTTTAATATTGGCGTGCGATCGCACGCTTTCTAATTCTAAGCAAAAGACTATTTCACTATATTTATTTAAACTCTTCTGATGTTTTCTCTTGCCTTTCCTCTTTAATCTTTACTTGTAGATTTTCTGAGAGCGAAATCGGCAAATAATACCCAAAGTAATCTCTTTCATGACCCAGTGCAAGATGATTAAAATAATAAACGTCACACTGATCATTAACACTGACCATTTACCTGTTAGATTCTCTACAATACTATCTATTAAATTATCGGGTTTAGTGACGATATCCCAACTATTAAAACGTTGAAAGCGACCCAAATATATTCCCAAAGAACAAAGAGCATGAGTTCCTAACTCTATTCCAATAATGTATTTTCCTAGTCCTAATTGATGGCAGTAGTACCCTAAATTAATTAAAGAAATGACATAAGCTTCAAATCCAGCCAGAATAAAGATAAAATACTGGGGAATTATTATCAAAGTAACTGTCCAGACTGAGTGTCCTTGACGAATCAAAGCGATTAAATGAATGATATCTGTTAAAACATAGGGAGCATTGGGCAAAAACAAAATAAAAACCCAAAAAATAATCCACCAAAGCAGTGATTTACTACTAAAGTGCTTTGCAGAGCGCCACGAACTTATACGAAATAGCCAAACACTTAATACTAAAGGAATAAAGGCAAGAAATAGATTCCAAATCA
>CAYTUO010000622.1:0-1646 GCA_964441015.1 uncultured Pleurocapsa sp. | reverse complement strand
CCATTACAACTTCTTCTAACGCTGCATTACCGGCTCTTTCCCCTAAACCATTGACTGTAGTATTGACTGATAATGCTCCTGCTTGCACCCCAGCTAAGGCATTAGCTGTTGCCATGCCAAAGTCATTGTGGGTGTGCATTTCCACTGGAATCGCTAATTTCTGTACCAACTTACTGACCTTTTTGTAAGTCGTCAAGGGATCGAGAATACCAACTGTGTCACAGAAGCGAAAACGGGAAGCACCAAAATCTTGAGCAGCTAGGGCAACATCAAGTAAAAAAGCTTCATCGGCACGAGAAGAATCTTCGCCACCAATAGCAACATATAAACCACGATCGAGGGCAAAATTAATACTATCTCGCAAGCGATCGAAGACTAACTGACAATTGCCATGAAACTTAACTCCGATTTGAATTTCAGAGACAGGAACAGATATATGTACCCTAGTCAACCCACAAGCTAAAGAAGCCTCAAGATCGGGGCGTAAAGCTCGATTCCAACCTGTAATCTGAGTCCGAAGATTGAGACGAGCAATAGCTGCGATCGCTTCTGCTTCGGAACTCCCCATTGCCGGAATACCTACTTCCAACTCATGTACGCCGATGATATCCATTAATGCAGCGAAAGCCACTTTTTCTTCGACGGTAAAGGCAACTCCCGCAGCTTGTTCGCCATCCCGCAAGGTAGTATCATTAATTTGAATTTGATTCATGATTCTACTCCACTTCAATTTCTACGGGAAGATATAATGGCGGACGTTCGCCTAACCAATCAAAAAGACGTTGCAGTTGTTCTAGAGTAATTAACCCGTATTGCCAAAGCACCATGGGTAAAGGCGCACGTAACTTTTTGGCTTTTTGAATAACTAAAATAAGTTCAGAAGTTGAGATTGCCAACTCATGATGCAAAAATTGTCCTAATTCGGTATTTTGAAACTTGAATTCCATGACAGCACCATCTTTCAGTTATCGGTAGGGGCGTTTTGCAAAACGCCCCTACGGTTCTATGCAGTCTTGACAAATGCTAAAGTTAGACTATCTTCAGCGAGGAAGTGATCGAGGTGGAAAGCTCTTTCTTCAGTAGCTAAGAGGATTTGCTCGTATAAATAACGAGTCGCGCGATCGCCAACACTTTCAGCTTGGGCTGCTTGACGACGAATTAAGTCAATAATTGCTTGTTCTGCGGCTAAATCGTTAACAATCATTTGACGACAATCAAAAATGCCATCTTCTTCTTGATTAAAACAGCATAGTTCTGCTAATTTAGTAAAGCTAGCTACAGGAGTACCACCTAAACCGTTTAAACGTTCTCCAATTTCGTGGACATGGTTGGCAACAGCATCATAACTTTCTTGAAAATATTCATGGAGGGAATAAAATTCTGAACCTTCCACTACAAAATGATGTTTTTGGTATTGAAGATAAAGAGCTTGAAAACTAGCTAAGGCAAGATTCAAGCCTTCGCAAACAGGAATCACTACCTCTTTTTCTAGCCTGATGGGGTTGTTACCAACTTGTCCGAAAGATTGAACTAATGTTTGTGTCATGATTTTCCTTGTAGTAATAAATGTTAGGGCAATGATGAATCGGGACTATCAGTCATCATCTAAATAGCCAAGGTGCAAAAAAATTATTTTTTCTCCCTTG
>CAYTUO010000621.1:0-1661 GCA_964441015.1 uncultured Pleurocapsa sp. | reverse complement strand
TATTTTGAGAGGGACAAGCAATAGTTGATGTTTTAGTTGTCTTTTGTCAATAATCGGACTAGAGAAGATTTAGATCGCGATCGAATGCTATCTTTAATTAGGGGAACAGGGAACAGTTTAGAACCAATGATGATTAGCGATCGCATTCCTCGGTTTCTCTAGGTTCAGAAGTCAAGCGATCGCTTTCTCAAAACTCTTAGCACAAAAGTGCGATCGAACTCTCTTTACTCTTGATTCAGAAGTCGTGAGATCGCCACAATATTTTCTCTAAATTATTGACTTTGTTCAAATTTTCGTTTCTGCGATCGGACGCTCGATCAGACAGAAAGTCTAAAATCTCGTTACACTTTATTAAGAACTGTTACTTTATTAAAAAGCAGAGCCTGTCATCAAGGAAAGCAATGGAATATCGGCGGTTTGGTCGGACAGAATTACAAATGCCCGTCTTCTCCTGCGGGGGAATGCGATATCAGTATCAATGGCAAGATATCCCAGCATGGAAAATTCCTAAAGACAATCAACGTAACATAGAAGAGATAATCTGTCGTTCTCTAGAAGTTGGCATCAACCACATTGAAACAGCGAGAGGTTATGGCACTTCGGAGATGCAATTAGGAAAAATTTTACCGACTTTTCCCAGAGAAAAGTTAATTGTACAAACCAAAGTTTCTCCGAAAGAAGACCCTAGAGAATTTCGCAAGCAATTTCATCAATCTCTTTCATTTTTAAAACTCGATTATGTCGATCTTTTATCGCTTCATGGGATTAATACAGAAGAACTTTTAGACTACAGTATTCGTTCAAGTGGTTGTTTACATGAAGCGAAAAAACTACAGGCACAAGGAAAAGTTAGATTTATTGGATTTTCAACGCATGGCTCGACAGAGGTCATTATTAAAACGATTGAAACCGATGAATTTGATTATGTTAATCTCCATTGGTATTACATCAATCAAACAAATTGGACTGCAATAGAAGCGGCCAACAAACAGGATATGGGTGTATTTATTATCAGTCCTTCTGATAAAGGAGGACAACTTTATAATCCCCCTCAAAAATTAGTAGAGTTATGTAAACCATTGAGTCCGATGGTATTTAACGACCTATTTTGTCTGTCGCATCCCCAAGTTCATACACTGAGTTTGGGTGCAGCTAGACCGACTGATTTTGACGAACATTTAAAAGTGTTATCGCTATTAGATAAAGCTGATGAGATTTTACCGCCGATTTTAGAACGGTTAGAAAAAGAAGCGATCGCGATGTTAGGAGAAGAATGGTTTCGTACTTGGCACATTGGGTTACCCAGCTATCAAGAAACGCCAGGAAACGTCAATATTCCTATCATTTTGTGGTTGAGAAATTTGGCACTTGCTTACGATATGATTGACTATGCCAAAATGCGCTATAACTTACTAGGTAATGCGAGTCATTGGTTTCCAGGCGAAAAAGCCGATCGCTCATTAGATTTACGTCAATGTTTAGCGAATAGTCCCCATGCTGATAGAATTCACTATTTACTATCAGATGCTCATCGTCTTTTAGCAGGCGAATCAGTGAAACGCATATCTCAAAGTTAGGGTGATGGGTGAGAAGGCAGTTCAGGAGTTCAGGAGTCGTAGAGACGTTGCACTGCAACGTCTCTACGCATTGCAACGTCTCTA
>CAYTUO010000620.1:0-1667 GCA_964441015.1 uncultured Pleurocapsa sp. | reverse complement strand
ATTTCAGTTCTTGCTCCCGATCTTTCTGGCGGTGGCGGTACGAGAGTCTATCTTCTCGCTCAGGTCCTACGGAAGCTCAACTACGATGTCACAGTTTATGGTTTTCTGTTTGGCGAACGTCTTTATCCTCCCCCTCCTGCTAACCTAACCGTTCAATGGGTTTCTGGGTGTCGTTATCCTCAATTTTTTTCTTCTGTTTGGCAATTGTTGAGGAAAATTGACGGAGATCTTCTTTACGCCGTTAAACCCAGACCGACTAGCTTTGGAATGGCTTTACTCAAGCGACTACAAACTCGCCAACCGATTATTTTAGACATCGACGACTGGGAAATGAGTTGGTTTGGAGGAGAGTATTGGAAATATCGTCCGACTCCTAAGCAATTAGCTAGGGACTTGCTCAAACACGATGGAGTCTTAAAAAATCCCGAATTTCAGCTTTATCTACAGTGGACAGAACAGTTAATCGATCGCGCTGATGCGGTAACCGTTAATACCCGGTTTTTGCAAAATCGCTATGGCGGGACTTATCTACCTCAAGGAAAAGATACCAACCTCTTTGACAGCCAAAAATTCGATTCAGATGTATGTCGTGAGAAATATGGACTATCTGGATATCGAGTATTGATGTTTCCAGGAACAGCTAGACCCCATAAAGGATTAGAGGATGTTTTAGAAGCACTAGAATATCTCAATCAACCCGATTTAAGACTCGTTATTGTCGGCGGTCGAGACATTGGCGATGGTTATATCGAACAGTTAAGCGATCGCTGGAAGCAATGGCTAATCAAGCTTTCACAACAACCGCAAGACAAAATGCCTGAAATCGTTGCAGCCGCTCATCTCATCGTCGTTCCTCAGCGAAAACACCCCACCGCTAACGCTCAATTTCCCATTAAACTGACGGATGCGATGGCGATGGCAAAACCAATTTTATCGACTCGTGTCGGCGATATTCCCGAAATTTTAGGCGATGCGGGTTATTTGGTCGATCCGAATTCACCCGAACAAATTGCGACTCAAATTAAATGCATTTTTGAGAATTTAGAGGAAGCCAATGAGAAAGGCAAGCAGGCAAGACAACGGTGTGTAGAGTATTACAGCCTTGATGCAATGGCGACTATATTGTCTGAGGTTATAGAGGGAGTAACAAAACCTTAAGAAACAGAAGAGGGGATTAGTTAAGTGTTTCTACCAGACCCAAATATGCGTGTCGAGAACAATCACTTCAAAAAATTATGACAAAAAATAGGTTTCTCGTAGTTTGACAGGGAGCTTTTCAGCTTTACTGCTAGAGAAACCTATTAGTTTACGGCGCATCGAAGGTTTACAGTAAATAAACCAGAGTAAACAGAATAATCCAGACGACATCAACAAAGTGCCAGTAGAGTTCTGCTGCTTCTACGCCAAAAAAGCTATTGCTAGAATAATGACCGACTTTTCTAGAACGGAGCAACACGGCTAGGATCAAGAGCAATCCAAAAGTTACGTGAAGACCGTGGAATCCAGTCAACACAAAGAAAGAACTGGCAAACAAATTAGTTGTCAAACCAAATTCTAAATGGAAATATTCATACAATTGTCCTGCTAAGAATATTGCTCCCATTAGTGCCGTAATGCCCAACCAAAGCTGCAATCCGCCTACGTCATTCTTTTTGATGGCGCTTTGT
>CAYTUO010000619.1:0-1686 GCA_964441015.1 uncultured Pleurocapsa sp. | reverse complement strand
ATTTTATCTGATCCCGATCGCGAATTAGCTTATACGTCTGTGACGACTGTTCTCAATCGCTTGACCAAAAAAGGATGGCTGACTTGTTATAAGCAAGGGCGCGTTTTTTATTGGGAACCTTTAGTATCTCGCGAAGAAGCAAGAGCCATTCAATCTTATGAACAATTGCATCAATTTTTATCGATTAGCAATCCCGACGTAGTAGCTTCTTTTGCCGATAGTCTAGATACAGCCAGTCTCCAACAAATTGAAGCGATCGCGTCCCGTCTAGAAGAAATTCGTCGCCAACGAGAGGAGCAAAAATAATGCACGCCTTGATGATAATGATTGCTTTGGGAATAGTTTTTATGATCAGATTATTTCCGCACAAACCAGCCGAAGATCTGAGCAAACGTTGGTGGCGATCGCTATTTTTATTGCTCTTTCCTCCCTTACTATTACTGATGACAGCTATAGCCGTCTCGTGTATGGGATATAAAGGGAAAATGTTAGGCTGGCAAGCCAGTCGGTTAAGTTATTTTCTCTCCGTAGGTTTTGTAATTTTTGCTAGTATCTTGCTGATAAAACTCTTCTATCAAGCTTGGAAATCTCAGCAACAACTTCGTCTTTATCCACAGCAGTTTATAGAAGGAAAAATAGCTAGAATTTTAGAGACAAATTTTCCTTATAGCGCTCAAATAGGCTTTTGGGAACCTGAATTAGTTTTGAGTCAGGGACTTTTAAATAGTCTAGATCGAGAGCATTTAAAAGCTGTCTTGGCACACGAACAAGCTCATTATCATTATCGAGATACTTTTTGGTTTTTCTGGTTAGGTTGGTTGCGTTCTTTTACCGCGTGGTTACCGAAAACAGAATCTCTCTGGCAAGAACTTTTATTATTAAGAGAATTAAGAGCAGATCGGCAAGCGGTTCAACAAGTCGATTCTTTACTTCTGGCTGAATCTTTACTATTAGTCGCGCAAAAAGTTAATCGGTCTTCGCCGTTAAATACATCAGCCAGTTTTTGTGCTGCTCTGAGCGATTCTAGTCCTTACAACCGTCTAGCTGAACGGATCGATATCTTGCTTAGTGAAGACAATTTTTCTCCAACATTTAGTTGGTGGAGTTGGAGTTGGATAATTTTTATTTTTCTTCCCTTAGTGACAGTGCCATTGCATTATTAGAGGCGACAGAAGCAATTCAAAATATGAATATTATTATTCACATCACTGAACGAAAGCAATGGGAAAAAGCGCAAAATTCAGGAATATATCGAACCGATTCGCTCGATACAGAAGGCTTTATTCACTGTTCTACTCCAAAACAGGTTATTAAAGTAGCCAACACTTTTTTTACTAATCAAAAAGGCTTGGCACTGCTTTACATCGACTCTGATAAAGTCCAACCAGAAATTCGCTATGAAACGGTCGAAGGAAACGAACAATTTCCTCATATTTATGGTGCTTTGAATCTCGATGCCGTCTTCCGAGTTGCCGAGTTTGAACCGGATGAAGCGGGTCTTTTTGCATTCCCAGCCGATCTGCAAAAATCCGTATAATTACGGAGATAACGCTTTTTACATCTAATTTAAAATTCTAGTTGAAACTTACTGAGAGAAAACATTACGGGTTCTGTTTTAACTGAGATGAACTCCGCCACGAACGTGCAGACTGAACCAACAACAACTGAACCAATGCCAGTAGTACA
>CAYTUO010000618.1:0-1709 GCA_964441015.1 uncultured Pleurocapsa sp. | reverse complement strand
TTTTCTGATTTTTCTCCGGTTCTCAAGAAGACTAAAATTAAGCCAGCAATGACGTAAGCGCCCCCAACGACCAAAACTTTACCGAGATCCCAAGATGGTGCCGATGTTCCTAAGATGCTGTCTGCGAAGGCTAACAGAGGTTCTCCGATCGCAAAACCTACGATCAATACTGCCATCATCGTCGTTGTATTGAGAGAATTGGCTGCTAGCAGATAACGACTTCTGACAACAAGCGCTAGGGTAGCCTGTTCTGCTGGCGCGAAAAACTGCGTTAAGGTAGACACAAAAAAAGTAACGGCTAAGAGAATCACAAATCCAAATGGCAAATCCATCCAAGTTTTTGTTCCCTGAAAAAGCCAGAGTATCGTTGGCAAGGCTAAAACAAGACCCCCTCGGATTAGATTAGAGACGACCAGCACGCCTTTTTTCAGCCAGCGATCGACATAAACCCCCGCTAGAGAACCAAATAACACGGCGGGAATGGTGTTAGCAATCATGATGGCGGATACCCACCCACTGATCGGCTGATCGGCTGCTTTAAAGTGAGTGTCGATTAAAGCAATCATCAGCACCAGATAGAATTTATCGGCAAGCTGAGAAAAGATTTGACCTCCCCACAGCGTTAGAAAGCGGGGATTTCTAAAAACTGGGGCAAATCCTTGAGTGGCAGCAGAACGCGCTGAATAGGCTGGTCGGCGATCCATAGAGGCAGGCAAAGAGCGATCATTGATGGGAGTTGTTTTGTCTTGTTCGGGTTCGGAAAGTTGCATTGTAATTGGAGACTTTCTCAAGAAATTTTAAGCAGCTAGTTAAAATTCTAAGGGCGATAGCGCATCAACTAAGCTAGCAGAACGAAAAGAACGACCAAAATGATACTCGGCATAATCTCTGAGAAGACGCTCTATTTTTACCCAAGCGATATCTAGAGATAAATTGAGATGTTCTGGCGGTAGGATTTGGGCGGTTTGAGGCAGAAATGCACTTCCCAAGTGTTGGAGTAGGCTTAATTCTACGGATTTGAGTTTGGCATTTATCTTGGGTAATAAAGCTTGAGGCTGAGTTGCGGGTTTAGACAGGTCTTTTTGTGTCGATAAATGAACCAGT
Organism: uncultured Pleurocapsa sp.; assembly: GCA_964441015.1. Classification (GTDB taxonomy): domain Bacteria; phylum Cyanobacteriota; class Cyanobacteriia; order Cyanobacteriales; family Microcystaceae; genus Hydrococcus. The sequence continues at coordinate 605 of CAYTUO010000618.1, read as the reverse complement.
CCGCCGCCTTCAAAACTAAATCCTACTTGCCAGTGAGGATCGGTAAAATTAGGAGTCAGAGATTTTTGGGTCAGACAACAGCGATGAACTTCGGGAACCACTCCTGCGATCGCCAGTAGGTGAAAGACGGCTTGAGCAAGATGGGCAATAATGTTCTGAGCATTCGGCAGTTGTTCGATGCGGCGCAAGTGTTCGTTGAGCAATTCGTAGAGTTCCGTCTGGGGTTGTTCGCTCAGTGCTAGACAGAGAACGAGTTCGGCTAGATACTGGCTGGCTGTCAGTTTGCCTAAATCCCGACTCAATTTAGGGTAGGATTCTATCGTTTCTGCCTGAGTGACTTTATCGAGCGATCGCCCTTTGGCAATTAACAATTGATTGACAACAAATAACTCGCTTCTCCCCCGCAGTCTCGATTTATGCTTCCTCGCACCAGGTGCAACTGCTCGAATCAAGCCAAATTCCGGCGAAAGAATCGTTAAGAGGCGATCGGCTTCCCCTAGTGGCATTCCTTTTAAAATAATTCCGGTGGCTTGATAGGTTCTAGTCATTAGTGATTGGTGATTGGGAGTGTGGGGAGTGTGGGGAGTGTGGGGAGTGTGGGGAGT
>CAYTUO010000617.1:0-1733 GCA_964441015.1 uncultured Pleurocapsa sp. | reverse complement strand
ATCTTGATTGAATAGTGAGACTTGAAAAAGTTTAGCTAAGTTTTGTAGAGCAGGTCAAAGTTATGAGGAACTAGTTCTGATGCTCATGAGTTAAAACAATCCAATCTCCTTGAACTTCTGCGATCGCTCCTCCAGAAAAAGGAGAAGTCCGAGTTCGGTTGGGGGCACTAATTAGGTGAGTTAGTGCTTCAATTTGCTCGAAAGTTGGCGCTTTCCTCAAGTGTTTCTGCAAAAATTGCCGCATGACTCGTCTTTGTAAAGCGAGAGGAACACAACGCAAACAGATGCGATTTAATCTGGTTTGTTCAGGAGTCGTTGCCTGTTGTAAGATTTCGCTGGCAGATGCTTCTAGATAATCTATGTCTGCTCGTAATAATTCTGCTGTTTGTGCCAATGCTGTTTCAACTTGCGGATTGAAGTGAGTTTGTAAGTAAGGCAGTAAATAGGTACGGATGCGATTTCGAGCATATTTGAGATTCTGATTGGCCGCATCTTCCCAAATTGGTAGTTGAAACTGCTGGCAAAATTCAAAGGTTTCTGCACGAGATACGTCTAACAAAGGACGGACTAGCTGAATTTCAGGCGTTAGAGGACGCTGCCAAGTTAGGGCACTGAGTCCGTCAGCACCAGCACCGCGAATGAGATTGTATAGGAGAGTTTCGGCGCGATCGCTTAGGGTATGTCCGGTGGCAATACAGTTAAACCCTTGTTCTTGGGCAATTTCACCTAACGCTTGATAGCGCCATGCCCTAGCGTTTGCTTCAGTTTCAGTAAGGCAAGCAGCAGTTTTGAGATAAAAAGGAATTTTCCAATGATGGGCAAGTTTTTCAACGTGGTCAGCGATTCCAACATCTGTTGACCAACGATGATCGCAATGGGCGATCGCAAGTTGCCATTTCCACTTCGGTTGCAAATCCAGTAGCAGTTTCATCAAGCACAGAGAATCCTGACCCCCAGATACTGCCACTAGCAAACTCTGACCTTTTTTGAGCAGTCCTCGTTGCCGCAGTGTCTGATGCAATCGTGCGTGAAGAAGCGTCCATCCCATTTCGAGAATCGATATCGAGATCTTTTTTTACCTGTTTAGTAGGTAAATCTCACCTATTATCGGATTTTGCTCTACATCTCATCTACGAGAGAAACTAAATACATTGCCCGCTCAATTATTTCTTCTCGATTGACTAATTCAATTAATTCGTCTCGCGTATATCGCCCTTCTTCTACTTCCAAAACCGCTCGGTTGATAGCTTGTTTATAGGCAGCTTCTAGTGCCATTCGCAATTCTTCTGGAGTTAGATAAAACCCTCCTGCTTTGCGACGCTTATTTTTTTCTTGAATCGCTAAAACAGAGTTGCGAATTGATATATCCCAAGAGCGAGTGGTTCGATTTTCAACTTGTTGCTTAATTAGATGGATTAAAAGAACGACCCCATAGCTAATAATGTTGCTAATCTTATCATCTTTGCTCATTTCTTCCATCTCTTCGACGATGGCGATCGCGTCTGGAATTTTACCTTGTAGCAACAGTTCTTTAAGAGTCAGTAATTCTTCCATCGGAGTTTATTTTTATTTCCGAGACAGTTGTGTTTTTACAATGCGGACAAGATGCCCGCACTATTTAAGAAATTTCTGATGTTTAGCTAAAAGAACCAACCGTAAGAATGTAATCCTTTACCCAATAAATTTACGCCAAGATAACAAACCCAGACCACCACAAAGCCACTAGCGGCTAA
>CAYTUO010000616.1:0-1736 GCA_964441015.1 uncultured Pleurocapsa sp. | reverse complement strand
TAGTTAACCCATGCTTGACAAATAGGATTTTGTCTTAACTTGTCACCAATGATCTACAGTCGGCTGTCGAGCCAAAACGGCTCGTGAAAGGTCGGCGAGTCAGTCGCTAGGCTTCAATTTAAAATTTACTTAAATTGGCTCTCAAAAGCTCTTTCTGGCGATCGCTCAATCCTACTGTCGATTCCATAACTTATCCCTCCCGATCAGGTCTTCGCTACTGATCGGTGGCTCTAACCCGGATGAAAACTCTTGCTCTCGCCTAGAAAAGGGCGCTAAGAGAGCCGTCGATGCTAAGCCGTCGGATGGCTGTGGCAAGTAGGGGTGCGATCGAGACGACGTGCAATTGCGGCCAGTCCAGATCGCTTGGCGATACCGAGTCGGTGACAAAGATTGCCCTGATGCTCTCATGAGCGAGCTTGGCACGCGCATCTTTGACAAACAGTCCATGAGTGGCGGCAACGGTCATCTCAGCGCGGGCACCCGCGTTGAGGAGTGCCTCAATGCCTCTGGCAATCGTGCCGCCCGTTGAAATCATGTCGTCGATAATCAGGCAGGGGCGATCGCGCACGTCACCGATCACCCGCGTCACCTCAGTTTCTGTGCCACTCTTGCGCTGCTTATGCAGCACGATCGCGGAAGTATTGAGCTGTTGAGCATAATGAGTTGCCATCTCAAGCCGTCCGATATCTGGCGACACAACAACGAGATCGGGAGGTAGCCGATCTCGTAACGCTTCACAGAACGTCGGTACTGCCGTAAGGCTGTCTACAGGAATGCGGAAGAACCCTTCAATTTGCGGGGCGTGCAGATCCAGCGTGATAACGCGATCGATGCCAACAACCTGTATCAGGTCAGCCACCATACTGGCGCTAATTGGTTCCCGCCGTCCATGCCGCTTATCCGAACGAGCATAGCCAAAATAGGGCACAATGGCGACGATCTGGCTGGCTGCCGCGCGACGGCAGGCATCTGCAAACGCGAGAAGTTCAACTAGATGGTCGTTGACTGGGGGCGAGGTTGACTGCACGATGAAGACCGTCTTGCCATCGACTGATTCGAGCAACTGCACCGCAACTTCGCCATCTGGGAAACGTTCGGTTACGCAAGCCCCTAACGGGACTCCCAATTGAAAGGCGATCGCATTTGCCAATCCTGGATTAGCGGTGCCAGCCAAGAGAATGAAGTTAGCCATTCTGAGTACCTCTTGTTGCTAGAGAGAGGCTCATTTCCCACTACCAGACCACCTTATCGATCCCAATCCTGGTTGAATTTTTCGGTTTCAAACTGCGGCGGTCATCTCAGCTCGCTTGTTGTAGCAATCGACGAGCTTATCTAATTTCATTCTAAAAAAATCACTGAGATTATGCTGAGAAATTAATCCGGCGGCATTATCAAATTACGAGCATGGCAAGCGAGCGCATTGTTCGGGTACTTACTTTTGTGTATTTTTTCTGATTTCTTCTGGGAGAAACGCGAAAATATAAGTAAGAGAATGTTTAGCTCCCCCCAGTCTGCTTTTCGTAAGGTCTAAGAATAGAAACAATTATTCTCTGTCCCGTCAGCTCTACACAGACTTGAAAACAATCTAGTTTAGTTCCAAGAACGGCGAGATTAATTTAAAAAGAGAAACAATATTTACAGGAGGTGGGGCTGGTGAGCATCGAGCAATTATCGAAGTAGGTTGTGGTCTACCAGGAGACGTTCCAGGTCATACGGGCATAATCAACGTAAATAAT
>CAYTUO010000615.1:0-1739 GCA_964441015.1 uncultured Pleurocapsa sp. | reverse complement strand
AGTTGATACTCTTTCTGGAGTTCTTGAAAAACTTCCCAGCCGCTCATTTTGGGCAAGAGAAAATCCAACATAATCAAGCTGGGGTTTTCGGAGCGAATAAGATTGTAGCCTTCTAGTCCATCTTTGGCTTCTATTACTTCAAAGGTGTTAACAGGCAACATATCTTTGACACGCATTCTGATGACTTTACTGTCATCAATCACGAGAACCTTCTGAGTGGACACGATTAACTCTCCTTAACAAGAGGCGATTGACTGCATTGACGAGTGAGTCATTAGTCATCTGTCATCAGTTTAGACTGTACTAAAGACTAGAAACTAAAGACTTATCTATCTACACTTATTAATGTTCCCTTGGCTCGCACAAAAGTAACAGCAGCTATCTCGGTTATTTAAAGCTCAGATTCTGTATACTTACGTTAGTAGAGGACGTAAGGAATCTACTATTAGGCAATTTGTTGGGTAGGAAGCCCCCGATAAGAGCGGGGGTAGTTCACACTCTCTAAATGGCTAGAAACTATAGAAAACAAATTTTATGAGTTATTACTGGTTTAAAGCTTTTCACCTGATTGGCGTTGTCGTCTGGTTTGCAGGATTATTCTACCTGGTGCGTTTGTTTGTCTATCATGCAGAAGCATCGGAACAGCCAGAACCAGCCCGAACCATTCTTAAAAATCAATATCAAATTATGGAAAAGCGGCTCTACAACATCATTACAACGCCTGGTATGCTGGTAACGGTAGCAATGGCGATCGGTTTAATTTCAACTGAACCGGAAATTTTAAAATCGGGCTGGCTGCATATCAAACTCGCTTTTGTAGGGCTTCTACTTGTTTATCATCATTACTGCAAGCGGATTATGAAGCAGCTAGAAAAAGATGAGTGCAAATGGACAGGTCAACAGTTTCGCGCCCTCAATGAAGCCCCTACCGTGTTGTTAGTGGTCATTGTCTTGCTTGCTGTCTTTAAAAATAACCTGCCTTTGGATGCTACTACCTGGTTGATAGTTGCTCTGGTAATCGCGATGGCAGCATCGATTCAGCTTTATGCTAAAAAACGCAGACAAGATAAAGAAAGATTGATGCAAGTTCCTCAAGAGTAAGACAGGAGTGGGAGAGGGAAAAAAGCCGGTGGATTTCCTCTCTACTCAATTTGCTACAAATAATTTCATCGCTGCCTTAATGCGTCCTATTTAGGGAATAAAGAATTAGCCTAGTTCTTAGAAACGCTCCTAGAGGAAAAACTCATGAGGCAGCCAGATGAGAATTCATCAGAAAAATCCAAAGATATTCGTCTAGAAGTTACCGCAAAAATTTGGGCTTTTGCCACGGGAATGTTGGCAATTTGCATTCCTCTTTCAGCCGCTACTAATAGCGGGGCCGTTCTCCCGATCGCAGTCATTACTGGAGCTACTATTGGAACAGCTTCAGTCTGGAAATTCTCCGAGCAAAAATCCGCCGATAGTCTTGAAGCTTCTCACAAATTGAAGGAGTTAGAAGGACGAATTACTGACCTAGAGACAATCTTTACCGCCGAGAATGTTGATTGGCAGCCTAGAATTCAACCCACAGCTAAGGACGATTCTCCTCAAGTGTTGCCTGAATCTTCTCATTCCTAGCGTGTCTTTGGCGATCGCAACAGAAGGATAATTTGATATAAGTTAAGGATGAACCAAAGAGAAACTGTGGGGTTGCATCAGAGCGGGATGATATAGAATAAAGGGGAAATTTTTAAAACAGC
>CAYTUO010000614.1:0-1754 GCA_964441015.1 uncultured Pleurocapsa sp. | reverse complement strand
GGTGGGGTCGTTGGGGACAAGTAGCCGCGATCGCATTCTATCCCTATCTCAGACCTACTGGTAAAGGAGCCTTTCACAAACAATTTCTCTGCTTCCCCTACGATCTTTTACTCGGTCTGTTTTTTTTGTTAGGATTGGGCGGATTGCTGTGCTGGCTAGACCCCTATCAATGGTGGATGGGATTGGGAATGACGGTTGCTGGATGTGCGATCGCGCTTTTATCTGGCTTCTGGTTTTCCCGTCAGTTAGGGGGACACACTGGCGATACCTACGGAGCGATCGTTGAATGGACGGAAGCCTTGTTACTTTGTGTTTTCACTGGCTTTTTTTAAGCGCAGTTTGGCATTATCCTTTTGATTTCTACTTTACAGGTCTCAGCCGAGTCAATTTGAGTTTAAATTTTCCGCTCCCTGTTTCCCCAAAGGCGCGAACGCGAATGAGGTATTTACCTGCCTCAGTAATTCGCGCGAAGAGAAGAGAGTTGGTCGAACCATCGGGGCCATCATCATTTTCTGCCACCGTCGAACCATCAGACGCTAAAAGAACAATGATGCTATCAAAGTCATCTGAAGTTAAGTCGATTGCAACTTGATCTCCATCTTGTAGCTGCACTAAATAATCGCGAGCAAATCCCCCCTCACCTGTAGGGATATCTTGATCTGTCAAAGTATCGGCGACTTCGTAATTAGAAGGTAAGGGGATAGGGTTGTAAAGCTTTTGCTGTGCTTTAACTGGTAAAGCTTTCAATCCTACCAGCAGCGAAGCAGTCGCCAACAGAGAAGCCAAATAACAACGATTGACAGGGAGGGTTGCCATACAAGATTCGGTCGATCGATATTGAAACTTATTTATTTTGACACTCCCGCCGATAAATGGGGACGCACAATTTCATAATTTTTGCAGCATTTCTCGAACACAATCCCCAATTGGTCGGATTTGCCAGGTGCGAGAAACGTGACGAGAACTTGAGTGCTAAGAAGACAATTAAGCTAAGATGACGTAGTTCTCTATGAAGTATTGAACTCGTGAAGCTCAATGACTAAACCTTCCCAACTTCAGCTTTTCAACTCAATACCTGAATCACATGAAGATTATCCTGCAAAAGTTATTAAGGAGAAGACAGGTACTTTCACTGACAATATGAAATTGCCTATTCATCGGTGGTTTCGCTATTCGGCGGGATTCTCAGCAGATTGGGTTGAAAGAGTAGTTACAGAATTGAAACCACAAACTATCCTTGATCCATTTGCAGGTTCTGGTACTGTCTGTATTGCTGCTGATAAGCTTGGTGTAAAATCTTATGGCGTTGAAGCTCATCCTTTTGTTTACAAACTTGCAAAAGGTAAACTCGCATGGGCAGTAAATATTCATAGGTTTTTGGAAGCAGTTACTAAAATTAAACGTTCTGCCGCAAGTTTTCAGCCAAAGCTTCCAGAAACAATTCCAGTCTTATTAAACAAATGCTATACGGATGAGACATTAATAGACCTCTTCAAAATTAGACAAGCTTATCTTGAACTAGCGCCATCTTTATCTGAAGAATTACAATCTCTGATTTTTCTGGCTATTTCTGCCATCCTCCGGTCATCAAGTTATGTAGGTACAGCACAGTGGCAATATATACTCCCTAATAAACGCAAAACTAAGATTTATGAGCCATTTGAAGCACTAGAAAAGCAGGTTGCTCTGATGCAAGAAGATATGTATAAAATGCAATCTCTTACTCAATTGAGTCAAGCCAATCTCATTCAAGA
>CAYTUO010000613.1:0-1760 GCA_964441015.1 uncultured Pleurocapsa sp. | reverse complement strand
ATCATTTTTTAGTTAATTACTAATAGTTTAGCATAATATCTCCTGAAGAACCCTAAGTATAGCTTTTACTTGAGCAGGTTCAGCACCTGTTTCGATTACACAATCGCTAACAGTTGCTCCTCCCTTATCTCGACAAACAGTAAGGATTTGTACGTCATCAAAGTAATAGTTTCTCGCCTCAAAATCAAAATTTACCTATAATTGCCTTGTTCCCCCTATTAGTCTAAACTCCAATACATGAGTCGAGATCTATTTGCTCTTGAGGCGATCGCGCAAATCCCCAAACTCTTAACCCTTCTCGATCGCAACCCCCACAGTCCCACCTATGGCTGTTTTGATCGCAATTTTTGGCAGTACAAAATCATCGATTTTCCTAGCGGGATGTCGCAGGAGTTCGTCTATCCTCTCGCCCTCGTCTACAATACAAATGTGCCTAATAACCCCTTCTATCGCCAACCCATCATCCGTGACTGGGTAGAAGCAGGCATTCTCTACGCGGCCCGCAGTGCCCATAAAGACGGTTCCTGCGATGATTATTTTCCTTTTGAGAGGGCGGGAGGGGCAGCCGCTTTTTCTTTACTCGCCTGTCTTGAAAGTTATCGGCTTTTGGGATTAAATAATCAAGCTGCGATCAATTTTTTTGTCAAGCGGGCCGATTGGCTGGCACATCATCAAGAAAGTGGACGATTAACTAATCACCAAGCATTAATTGTTCTCTGTTTGGAATTGTTATCAAAACTGCTTAAAACGGATAGATGGAATGCCCAGAAAGAACAACGATTAGAACAAGTTTTATCGTGGCAAAATCCTGAAGGGTGGTTTATTGAATATGAAGGGTGCGATCCAGGTTATCATACCCTAACCATTTCCTGTTTAGCTCGCATCTACGAATTCAATCCTAATAATAATCGACTCAAAGATGCGCTGGCAAAAGCAGTTATTTTAGCCTCTCAATTCGTTCATCCCGATGGTTCTTATGGGGGAGAATATACCAGTCGTAACACCTATAATTTCTTTCCCCACGGATTTGAGTTAGTCGGAAAATGGTTGCCAGAAGCGTTAAATATTAATGACCGTTTTCTCAAAGGATTAGCAAAAGGTTTAGCGCCTTGTTATGCCGACGATCATATTATCGGCCATCACACTTGGAATTATTTATTAGCTTGGCGAGATTTTGTTCCCCAAAGACCTCCTTTTAAACCTCGTAATAACGGCCGTTTTTGCTTAGAAGAAGGGGGTATTTTAATCGATCGCCGTCAAAATACAGAACTCTATCTAGCCCTCAATAAAGGGGGGGCTTTTAAGCTATTTAGAGAGGGTCAATTAGTGACTTCCGATACGCAATTTTCTCTTCAAATAAAAGACGGTAAAAAGATTAAAAATGCTGTCGGTCATTTGATGGGTAACTATCAAGTTCAAATCGATGAAGATGAAATTACCATTCAGGGTTCGTTAGGTTGGGCGAAACAAAAACAAATGACTACCTTAAATTTAATTATTTTGCGAGTTGTTATGTATACTTTTGGACGTTTTTTTCCTAATTTAATTCGCAAAACGCTACAGAAAATATTGATTACAGGGAAAAAGAGTGCGCCTTTTTCTTTCTCGCGGCGATTGCGATGGGAAGATGGAAAATGGAAAGTAATTGATGAGTTGCGCTCACAATCCTGGGATGATGTTATTGCAGTCGGAATTGGCTGCGATCAAACGTCAATTTATGTGGTGATGAGTCGTACTTTTCAGATAGGACAATTGCAACC
>CAYTUO010000612.1:0-1803 GCA_964441015.1 uncultured Pleurocapsa sp. | reverse complement strand
GCGAAAAGAACCTTCTGCCAGAGTTGAAGATTTAAAATAAAAATAAAGCCCTGGGGGATCAACAGTTATGTTAGTGATTCTAACAGATGAACAAATACTATCAGTAAAACAAGTTTGTCCCAACTGTTTGATGGCCGATCGCAGTGGTTATCCTCGTTGGCGACAAGGGAAACTTTGTTGCGGTCATCCCTTAAATAAGTCAACAGACAATCAGGCAACTATTTACGAGTGTCAGATGGGATTTCATCTCAGAAATATAGAATAATTTAGAAGCATCTGCAATCATCTGTAAATCTATTTGAGACAAAATTGCTAGATAGAGATTGCGCTATCTTAAAGTTTAGAGATAATAGAGTGTTGATTATCATCAGGAGATAGCACAATGGTTTGGCGTGGTTCGAGTAGTCCTCAAGATCGCTTTTTTGCTGCAATTGTCTATTTGTTTCCTTTATTTGAAGCCATGGCTTTTGGTCAATTTATATTTGCTCAGTTTCCTTTCCTACTTTTGTTAAAAATTCCTTTAATACCTATTGAAATTATCTACAATAGTATTCCTCTGGGTGGCTTGATCGTTTTTTTCATTTTATATTTAGCAGTAGTGCGTAATGAAAGAATTCGACATTTTATTCGTTTTAATACGATGCAGGCACTTTTACTAGATATTCTTTTACTTTTATGTAACTTAATTTTAGGATTATTAGGACAAGGAATTGGTTCATCTAACTTATTGATAGAGGTTTTATACACTGCAATTTTTCTAGGTGCTTTAGCAGCTTGCATTTACTCAATAATTGAATCAATTTTGGGACGTTATCCAGAAATTCCCACTATTTCCCAAGCGGCCTATACACAAGTACCCTAGATTAGAGTGTCAAATGATAAAGTGTTACAAATTAGCAACTACTTGATTAGACAAACTACCAATTCCTTCAATCTCGACACGAACGCGATCGCCTGGAGACATAGAACCAATTCCTTCAGGAGTACCTGTTAAGATAATATCCCCAGGCACAAGAGTCATCACCTGAGAAATATAAGCCACCAGAAATTCTGGTGAAAAAACCATCTCGGCAATAGAAGCAGACTGACGAGGTATACTAAAGTCATTCAAAAAGGTTTGTAATTTAGCTCCAGCACTTACTTCTCTGACTATCCAAGGACCTAAAGGACAAAAGGTATCAAATCCTTTAGCTCTAGTCCATTGTCCGTCCTTTGTTTGTAAGTCTCTAGCGGTGACATCGTTAGCGATAGTGTAACCCCAAATTTTGCTATGAGTTTGTTCCGGAGTTAAACGACGACAGCGATCGCCAATGACTAAAGCTAATTCTCCCTCATAATCAACTCTTTGAGACTGAGGTGGATAATAGATGGCTTGATTATCAGCAATAATTGTCGTGGGAGGCTTGAGAAAAATCAAAGGTTCTTCAGGAACAGGAGTTCCCATCTCTGCAGCATGATTAGGATAATTTTTCCCGACTGCCACAATTTTGGAAGGAGCGCAAGGAGCAAGTAATTCATAGCTCTCGGCTTCTAACTCAATTTCAGTCAGTTGACCCCCTAACCAAGGTGGTGCGTCAAAGACAGCAACACTGCGGTTAGGTTGAAGCAAACCGTAATAAATTTGTTTTTGGAGGGTTTTAACTCGAACGTAGCGTTGTGCCATAATCAACGAAAAACATGACGAACTAGCAAATGCTATTGAGATATTACGATTAATTGGTCGCTTATTTTGTTATGCAGTACTAGCAAGATTTTCCTTAGTCATAGTAAGATCATAATTCCTTGCTTGTTTATTTATTCCTA
>CAYTUO010000611.1:0-1804 GCA_964441015.1 uncultured Pleurocapsa sp. | reverse complement strand
GAGTGGCTTCGACCTTAACCATTTAAAGCTACCATTCTAACGAGCTAGAATTTAGTTGTCAACTTAGTTATAGTTTAACTCTATGGAGTTTAAGAGCCTGAAAACTCGCTCTAATTCTGCATTTCGACTGATCAAATATGTCCAGAATCAAGAAAAACCAGAATAAGGATGCTTCGCGCTGTTGGTTGGTTTCGCTAACCCCATCTAAACTTGAGGTTCTAGATGGGGACTGCGCTCAACATTTTGTTCAATTACCCTATTACCCCCCCAATAGGTTCGGAAAACTACACTACCGTAAAAATACTGGCTCCGTCACCATAGAAATGAGTAATAACGAGCAACTGAACTGAAGTGACTGCGTCATACGTTGATATCTTAATGGATCTGCATACAGTTCAGCCTCTGGAAGCCCTTATATTAGTTACATCGGAGCAGCACTCTTATGGGAAAAGTTGTTGGAATTGACCTTGGAACGACGAACTCTTGTATAGCGGTAATGGAAGGGGGTAAGCCAACAGTTATCGCCAATGCCGAAGGATTTCGGACAACGCCTTCTGTGGTAGCTTATGCGAAAAATGGCGATCGCCTCGTCGGTCAAATTGCCAAGCGTCAGGCGGTAATGAACCCGCAAAATACTTTTTATTCCGTCAAACGCTTCATCGGACGGAAATTCGAGGAAATAACTCACGAAGCCACCGAGGTTTCTTACAAAGTCTTGCGAGATAGCAACAGCAACGTTAAGCTAGACTGTCCGGCTCAAGGCAAGCAATTTGCTCCTGAAGAAATTTCTGCCCAAGTGCTGCGTAAGCTCGTAGACGATGCTAGCAAGTACCTCGGCGAACCTATTACCCAGGCAGTTATCACCGTTCCTGCCTACTTCAATGACTCTCAGCGTCAAGCCACCAAAGATGCGGGAAAAATTGCGGGTTTGGAAGTGCTGCGGATTATTAACGAACCGACGGCAGCATCTCTGGCTTATGGTCTCGATAAAAAAAGCAACGAAACGATCATCGTTTTTGACTTGGGTGGCGGGACGTTCGACGTTTCCATCCTCGAAGTCGGCGACGGTGTTTTTGAAGTCCTAGCAACTTCTGGCGACACTCACTTAGGTGGCGATGACTTTGATAAGAAAATCGTTGACTACTTAGCAGAAGAGTTCAAGAAGGCTGAAGGGATCGACCTACGTCAAGACAAGCAAGCGCTACAGCGTCTCACCGAAGCAGCAGAAAAGGCAAAAATCGAACTTTCTAGCGTCACTCAGACCGAGATCAACCTGCCCTTCATCACGGCTACACAAGAGGGGCCAAAGCATCTGGACACGACTTTAACCAGGGCAAAATTTGAAGAACTTTGTGCCGATCTCATCGATCGCTGCCGCTTGCCCGTAGAAAACTCCATGCGCGATGCTAAGGTCAGCAAAGACAATATCGATGAAGTGGTTCTAGTTGGCGGTTCTACCCGCATTCCTGCCGTACAGGAATTGGTGAAAAGAATACTGGGTAAAGAACCGAATCAAGGGGTAAACCCAGACGAAGTGGTTGCCGTCGGTGCAGCGATTCAAGGTGGCGTTCTCATTGGCGAAGTTAAAGACATTCTGCTGCTAGACGTTACTCCCCTGTCTTTGGGCGTAGAAACTTTGGGCGGCGTGATGACCCCAATTATTCCCCGCAACACTACCATTCCTACCAAAAAGTCAGAAGTCTTCTCCACTGCCGTTGATGGTCAAACCAACGTAGAAATCCACGTTCTCCAAGGTGAGCGTCAAATGGCAAGAGATAACAAGAGTCTGGGAACCTTCCGCCTC
>CAYTUO010000610.1:0-1811 GCA_964441015.1 uncultured Pleurocapsa sp. | reverse complement strand
CCTCTGCAAAAACTGTACCATTTGTCAAATACTTCTACTGGACTGCCTCTCTAGCCAATGGTAAGGCTCTTCTGAGGCTCCTTGTGCTAGCTTTAACAAGCCATACCAGACAGTAGTGGCACAGATAGCACCGCCAGAAGTGCCACTCAATCCTACGATCTGGTAGCGCTCGTGTACGCTTTTTTCGAGAAGTCTTTTTGCCAGACGCTAACTATAAAATACAGCCAGACCAGTCTTCACAAATGTTAAATCATTGCAAAAACTTTTTGAAGAAACTTCTTCTCCAACAAATCCTGTATTTACCTCACAACAAGAAACCTTCCAACAGAAATATCAACCAGTCGAAGTTCTCAACACTCAAGGAGAATGGGTTAGTGGTTATTTCGTCCACAAATGTCTTGTCGTAGCTAATTTAGAAGGAATTGAGAGAAAATATGCTTTATATGATGAATCAGGAGCAGTGTATGCCTTTTGGGGCGAAATCCGGCTACCGAGGCTAAAATAATAACTCTCGCTCTGTATCGAAATTATATTAAAATCCTCTGCTTGGACAGGGAACGGGTGGCGATCGCGACGGTTTGACGGCAGCGTTGGCATAGTTGCAAGCATCAGCAAACGCCTTCAAAGTCGCTTCGAGCTTGGCGACTTGTTCGTGGTTGGTTGAAGTTTGCCAACCAATGTGAAAACTAGACCGCACCAGCAAATGTTGAGCGATCGCACGAGCTAATCAATTTTCTCTTCGATAGAATCGGGAACTTACAAACCATTGCCAATCAGAATAAATGGTGCCCAATAATGGGGATGGGAAAAATCCCGATCGCCCCCTGAAAGGCTGGGACAGTTTGGCATCTGCGTCCCCTCTAACAAACTCAATTGGGCGGTTCGCAGGGCTTCGGCTTTGGTGAGTGAAGATTGGCTATTAGCCAGGATACAGTAGAATCGCTGCATCAGCAGGCTGGTACTGGGATCGTCCACGCGCCAGAGGGAAGCCATCACCGTTTTTGCGCCGCCACTGAGGAAATAAAAACTCAGAGCGTTGATTTCGATGCCTTCTTCCTGTTTTGGGTCAGTTAGTAGGGAGTCGCCGAGGGCAGTCTCGCAGGCAGACAGGACGACGAGGTGAACGCCATCGAGGTAATCGTCGAGAATTTGAATGTCGGGGATGCGGAGTTTTTCGCCGTCTCCCAAGACGAGGTAAGAATCATCCTGATTTCCGGGGACGAATTCTCCGTGAGTAGCGATATGTAACAGTTTGCGACCTGTCAAGTTGTCTCGCAGGTTCTGTTGAGTAAAGGCGGCATCGAGTAACTTCTTCCCTGGATAGATGCCTTGGGAAGCATTGGAGGTATTGTCGCGGACGATGCTATCAATTTCGCTAGTGATGTAGGGTAAGGGGCGATATCCAGGGGCTTTAGACGAACCAACGCCGAGGATTGGGGTATCATCGACGTTAGCGGGGAGGCGATCGCTCGTATCGGTAAACTGGGCAGCGATGATGGTGGTAACGGTATATTTTTGGATCAGGTATTGCTTGCCGTCGAACAGGACTGCCATCGGGATGTAACGGGTGGCGCGATCGAGAGAAAAGACGAGGTGGTGGATGTTGCCCGCTTCTAATTCCGCTTCTATCGGTTGAATCAGCCAGTCGTAAAGCTGTTCGGCAGTTTTTTGTAACTCTGCCAGATCGGAGTTGGGATCTTGCAGCAAAAACCGCAATTTGAGGACTTCTTTGTTTAATTGTTCGCGCCCGACATTAGTTATCTCGCGCTTGCCAATGACCTTGCCTTCTGTCGCCCACAGCAACCAGAGTT
>CAYTUO010000609.1:0-1874 GCA_964441015.1 uncultured Pleurocapsa sp. | reverse complement strand
AAACTCTGCCAATTGCGTTTCAATCTCGTTGCGAACGATTTGACGATATTCAAGGAAATGCTCGTTGTGGGCGCAGACAGTTAGATAATGTTCCCAGACAGCCGGATTGTTCTTGAAAATACTAAACAAGTGATGCCAGAATTTCCAACGAGTGCTGCGTTTGAAGCCTTGTCGCCAAACAACGATCGCTAAAGCCTTCAAATCCACCCAGCTAGGCATCTTAAAGGGAGCTTGGCACTTGGGGGCACCTAGCTTTAAGAAACAGCGATAAGTGCGATCCAAAAAGACTTCAGCGTCGTACAGCGTCCAAAATGCCTCGATATATTCCTTGGCAATATCATCTATTGGGCGCGTAGGGACAAAGTTCATTAAGGTGCTTTGGTTAATGTCTTGCCTATCCTTTATTCGTAACCGTCCCTCTTTCTCCAAGCGATGCCAAAGGGCAGTATTAGGCAGTGCTTGCAACATCCCAAACATAGCAGTAGGAATGGCTGCATCTTCGACAAAGCGAATGATACGGGAGGCTGCGCCTTTTTTCTCGTTATCAAAGCCAATAATAAACCCTGCCATTGGACGCAATCCAGTACGAGTAATTTTATCTACGGTATCGGCGAGAGACGTGCGAGTATTTTGAAATTTCTTGGTCAGTTGCAGGCTATCCTCATCTGGCGTTTCAATGCCCAAAAACACGGCATTAAAGTTGCATTCGACCATCAACTCCATCAATTCTACATCGGCTGCTAAATCGACTGAGGCTTCAGTATTAAAGTCGAAAGGATACTGATGTTCGGCTTGCCAGACTTTTAATTCTTGGAGCAATAGCTTGACATTGCGCTTATTGCCAATGAAGTTGTCATCTACCATAAACACGCTCCGCCGCCACCCCAATTCGTAGAGATAGTCTAATTCTTTCAAAAGTTGGGCAGGCGCTTTAGTGCGCGGTTTGCGACCGTAGAGTACGATGATATCGCAGAATTCGCACTGGAAGGGACATCCTCGCGAAAACTGAATCGACATCGAGTCATAGGCATCCAACTCCAGTAAATCGTAACGAGGGACGGGAGTTATTGTGACATCAGGTTTTTCTGTCGTGCGGAAAACCCCACTCGTTTCGCCGCGTTGTAGTGCTTCCACAAACATCGGTAGGGTGATTTCCCCTTCATCCAAGATCAGGAAATCTGTCCCTGCATTTTGGGGTTCAGAGGGCACGGAAGTCGCATAGGGCCCGCCGACAGCGACTAATTTACCGCGTCGTTTTGCTTCTCGAATTTGCGTGAGTAAATCCTGTTTTTGTACGATCATGGCTGAGAGAATGACCAGATCTGCCCATGCCCATTCTTCTTCGGTGACGGGGCGAATATTGCGATCTACCAGCTTAAATTCCCACTCTTGTGGCAAAATTGCCGCCACGGTGACTAATCCCAAAGGCGGCAACAAGACTTTACGATTGACCAATTCGAGAATTTTTTCATACGACCAAAAGGTCGGCGGAAACACGGGATAAATTAATAAAATCCGCACTTTATTCACCTCCTCACACGCTTCTTAGGCGATTAGCTATTAGCTTTTGGGCAACGTTCCGCGCGAGGTAGATTCGCGAGGGGCTAATACCGGAATTTTTTCTGGTGATTGAACGCCCCGTTGCGGCCGCGTTGGCTTCGTCAATTCTAGCAAGCGATCGCTAAAAAACCCGACTGCGCCATTTATTCAATCTGGCTTCTCCGATCACAGCATAGCGCCGCAACTCGGAAATTTTAGCTTCCAAGGCAGCGATCGCTTTCTTCTGTTCTTCAATGCGTTGTTGTAAAGATTGATCGTTCCCCGTATGGCTGTCATTGGGCAAACCCGTTGCTATCTCGCTACCAGTATAAGTT
>CAYTUO010000608.1:0-1880 GCA_964441015.1 uncultured Pleurocapsa sp. | reverse complement strand
GGCTGGTTTACCCACTGCTGTTATTATGAGCCACCCAATTGAAAACCGCTATAAGCCAGCATTGTTTAAAAGCCAGTCAGCAGCAATTCTTGCTTGTCCTGCGGCTCGAAAAAAGGCTTTGTTATCGTCTCGTAGCACGGAAAGCCAGCTATCAAGATAACTAGCATGGTGTTCTAACTGACTTTCGATATTTAGGGAACTGCACAGAAAAGCCGCACCGATCTCGGCCACAAGCTCCTCAAAAGAATACGATCTCGTGCCGAATTGCCTAACAGTACCTCGATCTAGCCGTATGGGATGCGCCGTTGCATGAACAAGCTCATGTAAGTAGGTTGCATAGAACCCGATCGCACCTGTGAAATCCTCGTAATTGGGCATCCGAATCTTATCGATTGATGGCACGTAACAAGCGACATCACCACCAAAGACCACATCAACATTTTGGGCTTTGATTAAGGCTTCGGCTTCTTTTAGTCGTGGCTCGGTGTTAGTTCCCGACACCTGCATTTTTTCTAAATAATCACCAATTTTCTCGTTACTGTCTGAGTCATCGAGGCAAGCCACGTTGAAGACGTTGAACCACTTAGCTGCATTCTTATAATGCTTACTCGTCTCTCCTGTTTCTTCATTGGGGTAATGCTAGGGAATCTGCTATTTAGTGCCAACTCGTCTAAAATCTCTACTGTGATGGGGTTTTAGGGATTATCTTCTCTGTTCGGAGATCGCGATAACATCTCTTAACGTAGTACCGATTTCTATCAGTGTCGGCACTTTTCCCGAAAAAGTAGCTTCTCTTGATGAATTTTTAGCATCCAAGTCAGTCACAACCTGAATAAGTACCAGATGCAACATGAAATTCGGAACTTTATCGCTCTAGTTGGCACTAAATGACAGCTTCCCTAGCTTTAGGCGAGCTTGTCATGCGATTGAAAATCAGATTCCGGCGAGAGGCAAGAATAATCTGTTCAAATCCTTGTGTGTGTTTTCTTTCCGCACGGCAAGGGAATTAGTGGGCAAGAAGCAGAAATCGTTGGCTTGCCGCGTTATCGATCATGACGTGCCAAATATTAACAACTGGCGCTCTTACTTCGTTGGGTTTGACCAAAAGCTAAAAAACGTAGCGTGGGAAGGATTACAGCCGACTATGCCGTTGATGGTTCCAGGTCATGAAGTGGCTGCACTGCCCTACGCGACGTTAGAAGAATAGTCCAACCCATTTTTCCAATCACCCCAGACAATCTCGTGCGTCTGGGGTCAGTTGTTTGTATGGCAGCAGTCAGTCAGGATGTCATGGTAGAACCGCTTGTCAGGGCCAACACAAAGCTCACCGTTGCCGAGCATCAGAGATTGACCATTCATCGTTACGATCGCTTGCTCTCGCTCATAGAAGGAAGTGGCGTTTATTTGATGCCTGTTCTCCAAGGCTGGACGGTCGATGATTACGTGCAGCATTTGCATCTATATGGCGATCGTCTAACTGAGAATGCTTGGGTTGGAGTAGGTTCGGTCGGCGTTGCATCACTGCCGATTGTACGGCTGTTGAGGCTGAAGCGATCGTTAAGGGAGCAGGCGTACTCAATCCAAGAGATTTATTGCGCGTTATCGAGCAAATTCCTTACTTGGATTGAGTCAAATTTGCGCTGCCGTCCGAAAATCAAAAATTGAGATGTTACCATCCCGGAAAAATTAATTAATTAATCGTTGCAATACCTCATCTTGAAAGGTCGCCAGCAGCCTATTAGTCAAACTTATCAATCCCTTAAGTAAAGTCGTCTTCCACTTCCTGTTGGGAGTCTTCTGCTACATGGGTCGTCAGTGGGAGTTAAGCTACCGCTTAGGAATGCGCCCTTGGATCTGCGTCGCTTACAGCGCACCTGTAT
>CAYTUO010000607.1:0-1885 GCA_964441015.1 uncultured Pleurocapsa sp. | reverse complement strand
AGTCCGCAATTCATCCCCCGATAAATCGGGGGTCTTCTTGCTCACTCAAGATAAACTGGCTAACATCGCCCATAAGGTATCAGGTAAACCGAAAACTAAAACTGGGGTGCTACTGTTTCCTGTTGCCTGTTCCCTATTCCCTGTTTCCGATTGATTGGCGGCGTTGAAGAAAGCCAGGAGATGGGCTTGTTCGGCTTCCGTTAGCAACTTGTTTTGATAAATGCCCTGCATAGTCGGGTAGGGCAAGGTGGGTAAAACACCTTTGAGTCCAGCTTCCGTGTAGCGATCGATGACATGGGTTAAGTTCGGGCCTAGCGTGCCGCCCCGTAAGGCTCCTACTACATCCACGGTATGACAGGACATACAGGCAGGACCGCCATTTTGAAAGGGAATGGTTCCAGCAAATAATTTTTGCCCAATAACCGCATCGTCAGCAGAATTAGATCCAACTAAATTTTCTGTAACGGGTTGGGTAGCGATCGCGGCTGCTGTTTCCGTCTTCTGGGGAACAGCACTGGCAGTTCCTGCTGCATTTTCCAGATAACTAACAATGGATTCCACCTGGTCGGGTTGCAAACCTGCATTGGGCATGGGAACGCCGTTATATTTTTGAACTAATTCCTGGGCGATCGCATCTCCCGACTCGATGACTTTTTCTGGGGCAGCAATCCAGTGTACCAGCCAGTCGCGATCGCGTCTTTGAGTTACCGTTTGCAGATCCGGGCCATAACTTGCGCCACTCCCATCCATCGAGTGACAAGATGCACAGGATTGTTCAAACAGCGTTTTTCCTGACTCTACATTAGCGGCTGTTGCGATCGCTATACTCCCGAACCACAGGAGTCCACTGGTCAATAGGATTACTAGTAAAGATCTGCCCCAACAGTGCCACCAGCGTTGCCATTGCTGAATCAGGCGTAACACGAATTCCATAGGCTTTTTACCTTTGTTTTAAACGTTTTTATCTGAAGTGAGCCATTCATCTCCTGATATATCGGGAGATGAATGGCGGACTAACTTTACAGAATCTTCACACATATTGCTTTCAACTTTTGAAAGAATTAGTACAGTGGACAAGGTAATCAACCACTTAAAAAACCTAGTAACCTAATGGTTAGCGCTGCACCTTGACAACTGAATCTACGGGGTTCTACTTTGTTGTTCTAGTAGTACATTTTTTGTACATCCTGAAAGTAGGTAAAAGATTCACAAGAGCTAGACGACCAGCATTTGAACTCAAACAAACATTTGGAGCAATCCAACTAGGGCGGGGCACGCCCAAAGTAAACGCTTAGGGAGAGAACCACCTCTGGCTTAGATACCGCAAGGAATTTAAGTTAAGTGGACTCGTTGAACTAAGAATCCCCCGTAAAGGCGGTGGGAGTGTCAAGCAGTTCGTTTTGTACCCAAGAGAAGACAGCTACGGTAGCAGACATCCCCAAAGTGGCTGCGCTTAATGCAATAATTTGTTCGATCTCTTCTTTGGATATACCCAGGGCGATCGCTTTACGCACGTTGGCACGCACTGCTCCCTCTCTCATTGCACTGATCGCAATTCCCAACTTAATCAGCCTGACTGTTTTGGCAGCCAACGGGCCTTCTCGACCCGCTTCGCTGAGTTGCTCCCAAGCTTTTTCCAGTTTTGGATAGCGTTCGACAAACTGCTGATAAATTTCTGGGGGAATAGGAACAGCTTCTGTGTTCATTAAAAATCTCCAAACTCCAATTTTCACCCTAGATATCTAAACCGAAGACTGAAAGGCCTTTTCCTCTTCCAAGGCGATCGCGCGGGGAAATAGCACGTTGTTTTCTTTGTGAATATGCTGGTGCATATCTTGCTCAAAAGTGACAAGTGCATCGAACAAGGCACGATAGGTATTGCACG
>CAYTUO010000606.1:0-1890 GCA_964441015.1 uncultured Pleurocapsa sp. | reverse complement strand
ATTTGGCAAAAACTCCGCCTAATCGTGGTTCACTCGACGGAAATTTACGTCCCTCTCCAGCTTAACCAGTCCCCGTTCAATGTGGGGTTGCCGATTCAGTTAAACACTTTCAGTAAGGAGGAGGTGCAGCAGTTAGCTCAATGCTACGGACTCGACTGGGAAGATGGGGAGGAAGCCAGACAACTGATGGACATGGTGGGTGGGCATCCCGCACTGGTACATACAGCACTCTATCACCTTAGTCGTGGGGAGGTAACTCTGGCGCAACTGCTGGAAACTGCCTCCACATCCACCGGAATTTACGACCATCACTTGCAGCGTCATTGGGTAACGCTGCAAGAACAGCCAGAATTAGTACAAGCTCTCGATCGCGTCATGAGTGCCACTGCACCAATACCATTAGCTCCTATTCTGGCTTATAAGTTAAGCAGCCTGGGGCTGATAGAACGGTCGGGAGATAAAGCAATCCCAAGCTGCGAGTTGTATCGGCGATATTTTAAGAGCCAGCAATAATATGAACGACACAAACTTGTCTCAACCAGAAGACTCAATGCGAGAGTATCTAAGTAAGGTTTCGTACAACCAATCCAACTTAATTCTTGCTCTGGCAGTTATCCTATTGGGGGTCGATCTCGTGCTGACCCTCGTTCATTCCCTTCAGGAATTGAAGGGAGTCAATGCCCCCTTGTGGCGGTATTTTGGTGCGATTATCGGCGTTCAAATTCCCGATTGGTTGGGATTCCCTGTTTTTTTTGTGTTGCTTACTGTGGTGCTTTGGGCGGTGGGATTGGCTGGAATTATTGGTTACGTTCCGTTTTTGGAGAAAGAAAGGCGCGACAAGTGGGCGATCGCAGCCGTTGGCGTTTTAATTGGCGCTCGGATATCTGATGGAATCTTTTCTCACATTCGGCTCTGGAATTTAGGCTATAAACCCAATCCAGGGCTAGAATCCATACCCTACTACTTCGCCGAAGCATTATTTTTAATAATCTTAGAAGACTATCCTACTCCGTTAGAACTGGCTAGATATAAGCAGGAATATGAAATCGTTCGGAATTTGCATCTCGATTGCGCGATCGCAGCTTATGGTTTAGAAAAGTATCAAAATACTCTGGCGATCGTCTTAGAGGATTTTGGTGGCGTATCTTTAAATCTTTTGATAAATAATCAAAAATTAACGTTAAAAGAATTTCTCAAACTTGCCATCAAGATTGCTGAAAGTTTGGGAGCTATTCATACCGCCAATATCATTCACAAAGATATTAACCCGTCTAATATCGTTTTTAATCCAGAAACCGGACTGCTAAAAATTATCGACTTTGGCATCTCTACCATTTCCCCAAAAACTTTATGGACGTGAAGTAGAAATTCAAGCATTATTAGCAGCATTCAAGCGAGTAACCGAACAAAAGCCGAAATCCCAAATTGAAATGATGCTAGTTTCCGGTCAGTCCGGCATTGGCAAGTCAGCATTGATACGAGAAATCGATCGACCTATTACTGAAACGCGAGGTTATTTTATTACTGGTAAATTTGACCAGTATCAACGCAATCTTCCCTACTCAGCAGTCATTCAAGCCTTTCAAGATTTAGTAGGGCAACTATTAACCGAAAGTGAATCTCAACTCGCTCGATGGAGAGAAAAACTATTAGCGGCTTTTGGGGTTAACGGTCAAGTAATAATTAGTTTAATTCCTGAATTAGAACTGATTGTGGGCAAGCAACCGATGGTGCCCGATCTGCCTCCGATAGAAGCGAAAAATCGCTTGAATTTAGTCTTTAAAAACTTTATTGGGGTATTTTCCCAGCCAGAACATCCCTTGATAATTTTTCTCAGTGCAATCAATGATTAATCAAGTGGCAAAAATGGTCTTTCCTCTTAATTTAAAA
>CAYTUO010000605.1:0-1919 GCA_964441015.1 uncultured Pleurocapsa sp. | reverse complement strand
TTAGGATTGTTAGAAATTATTCGATCGCTCGGCTTGGGAAATAATTATTTAGCTTTGATTATTCCTTATACGGCTATGAATTTACCTCTGACAATTTTGGTGATGCGTAGTTTCTTCCAACAACTGCCAAAGGATTTAGAGGATGCGGCAAAGGTAGATGGTTATACAACAATTTCAATGCTCCTAAATATCGTGTTACCCATGACCATTCCAGCACTGGTAACAACCGGAATTTTAACTTTTATTTTTGCCTGGAATGAATATATCTTTGCTCTAACTTTTATCACTCGCGAAAGCCTGAAAACGATTCCAGTAGCAACGGCTCAATTAGGGGGTGCATCCGTCTTTGAAATTCCCTATGGCCCTATTGCTGCTGCCACTGTTTTAGGGACATTTCCGTTGGTCGTGCTAGTATTGCTTTTCCAGCGTCGGATCGTTCAAGGGTTGACGGCTGGTGCAGTTAAAGGCTAGTGCAGGTAAGCTCACCCACGCCATTACCCAATTGTTTAAGGTTGTCAAACTTCTTGAGTGCGATCGCTAAAATACTGCCGATATAACTCACAACTGGGGAGTACCTGATTGCCTTGCAGGGTGACTAATCCCATACTATGAAGCTTAAAAGCCAGAAACTGTTCTAGTTCGATCGCCGTTGACGACTTGAGTACTAAATCATAAGCTATTGCTAGTGGGGGATGCTCTTGGAGACTTTGTAAGTGTCGGTGTAGATGGTTGGCATAAATTCCCGCATTCGTAGCGGCGGTTTGTAAGAGTTGCTCTAAGGTAAGTTCTGCTCTAGCTAAATAGTAAAAGGCTTGTTGGATTAAATAGGGATGTCCAGCGACTAATCGCATCAGTTGAGAGAGTTGTCCCTCAGAAAAAGTCAGTCCATAACGTTCTTGCAAATTCCTAACCTGCTCTAAGGTAAAAGGTTGTAATTCAATTGCTAATCCCACATTAAAAGGAGATTTATTGATATCCAAAGGAATATAAACTTCTGTGGAATGGACGATAATCAAACGGAGTTTTTGCCACAGAGGATTGCCACTGTCTCCATACGCCGCTTCTTCGTACCAGGAACGCAATAAACTAAAGAAATCATCGGCAATTTCTGGGTGTAAAAATACCTCATCTACTCGATCTAACGCCAGAACTAAAGAGCCTTTAATCTCTGAGAGGATGCAGTCTTCAAAATAAGCGGTGCAGTTGCTTTTACTACCAAACGTCTCACTCCAGTAATCTTCGACTCTATGGGGTAATTGGAGTTTACGAGTAATAGAAGCACAAAACCAGCGCAAAAACTTGTCGAGATTCGCAAAAATATTCCGTTCTGCCTGTTGTAAACTCAGTGCTACTGTACAGATTTCCCCTGCCTCCTGTTGTTTTGCCTTTTGGAGAATTCTGACCATCAGGGACGTTTTACCCATCTGACTGGGAGCTTTGATGCGAATTAGCGAACCTGGTCTAGTTATTTCTTCGTAACAGCGAGATTCTACATGAGGACGTTCCACATACAAGGCAGAATCGAGAGGGATTAATCCGACAGGTGGGGGTAAAGTCCCAATAGTGTTGTGGGAAAGCACAGGGATAGACGGAGCAAACTTTCTCTGTGTCTGATTGACTTGCTGTGCCAAAACTGCCATCAAATTTGTTTTACCGACTTTTTCCCCAAAGCTTGATGAGAGAATCTGCCACAATTTAGGCCCAACATCATGTTTAATGTACTCTGGAGCATAGCCAACAGCATCAGCAATTTCATCGTATCGCTGACCGAGCCAAGCTCCTCGCAGGACGGCGACTTCAATATTTTTCAGGTGTCTAGCCGTTTTCGCGAAAACAGCCTCGTCTGCTACTTTGAGGGCAATGTCAAAGGATATGGGGGGTTCTTCATCGTTCTTTGGCATTTGTGTCAACTGAATTTT
>CAYTUO010000604.1:0-1935 GCA_964441015.1 uncultured Pleurocapsa sp. | reverse complement strand
ATTTGACTTCTCCGCGCTTTAAAAAACGCGGATTCTAGAATGTTGCTGCGAAGCGGTCTGAAAGACACGCTTCTTCGCTTCTTCTTCGATATGATTTACTTAGAGAAGATAAATCATATCGGTGTGGGACAGTCAAGCATCCCCTAACAACCTTGGATAGGTCTAAACCTAGCTGTGTTGCTACTTTTCGCATAATATTGGCAGCGCCATTGGTATCCCGATTTACCCAACCTTGAGGGCAAACATAACCACCCCGACCAAGGTTGTTCAACTTTCCTCGAACTTTAGAGCCGCTTTTTCCAGATGGTTGCCACCCTTCAGGTTTCGCGCCGAATATAGGTAGCAGATCATTGCTTAAAAAGCTTGCCTTGCTGGTATAGCTCTCTTCAGTCTCTACAAAACGAATACCGTATTGCAAGCACAACTGAGCCACTCTATCTTTTAGCCTTGCAGTTGGGACTTGTACGAATTCTTGGTTATTCTTTTTGCCAATATTGATACTATCCTTGTTGCGTTGATTCCAGCCAAAGACTATAGTTCCCACTTGATGATGCAAGCACCAATTAATTAAGAACCGAGCAGCTTTGTTGATGTTATCGCGCATTTGGCGATTCCGCTTTTCTGTTATTGCCGCTAGCTCAGAATTCCAAAAACCTTGAGGCTTACCCAATTTAATCGTTGCTATCCTTTTGTTGTAGTACTGATTTTGGCTTTTAACCTTCCTCCCATCCAGAATAAAAGATTTGCCAAGATTGGAAATGCAAGTTAACCAGTTACTCAAACCTGGGTCGATGGAAAGCGCCAAGTTTGGGTTCAATTGTGGTGCGAAAGCTTGCGACTCGTAGACAAATTCTGCATAAAAACAGTTATTTCTTGGTAGTATTCTCACCTCTTTTAGTTGAGAGAAACTGAGATTACTGGGCATTGGTAGCGTAAAACTATCCAGTCCAAACCAAGCCTTAACCTGTTTGCCAACAGAGAAGACGATTTGCCCATCCTTTAACTTCAACCACCTTGCCGGATATGAAACTAGATTTAAACCACCTTTCTTTCTGTACTTTGGGGGACGAGGCTTATCGGTCAATTCCCCTTGCTTAAACAGTTGCAGTAATTTCCTGTAACTAACAAAAGATTCGTAGACTGAACGGACGCATTGTTGAGCAACAGCAGAGCGCAAAGCCTTAAAATGCGGATTACTCTTTAGTTCAGAATCAAGGTCGTATTTACCAACTATCTTTCCAGCTTTAAACCACAACTGACGAGCATAATAAACAGCGCAATTAGTTAACTTATTTGCCTCGGCACAAATAAACTCTAGAACTGCCTTGGTAGCGTCGTCAGCATGGATTAAGACTTGCTGACACCCATACATTTTCTTTCTTATTGTATATTTGATATGTATATTATACAGCTATTATCCGGGAACCTTTCTTAAAGATTTTATGAAGAAGCCGCCCGACGAGTATCGAATCAATCCTCACTCTGTCACTCTTATCAACTACCATTTCGTCTTTTGCCCCAAGCGAAGAAAGCCAGTCCTACATGGAGACGTGGCTCACCGCTTACAGGCTATTATTTTTGAGCTTTGTACAGAAAATAATTGGCGGCTAATTGCTTTGGAAATCATGCCCGACCACGTACATTTATTTCTTAACTGCGACCCTACAGATGCTCCTAGCCTTATTATGAAGCGAGTTAAGGGTAGGGCATCTCATCATCTAAGAAAAGAATTCCCTCACTTGTTGAAGCTACCTACTCTGTGGACTCCAAGTTATTTTTGTGCCACTACGGGGAATGCTTCTACGGAGACGATTAAGAAATATATTGAAAACCAGAAAAACAAGTAGAGGATACGTGGGGATGAATCCCCTGTTCGCTCGACTGCCAGCCGTTAAAACGGACTGGCTAACCCTCGCTCGCCATTTTTCAGGTTTT
>CAYTUO010000603.1:0-1943 GCA_964441015.1 uncultured Pleurocapsa sp. | reverse complement strand
AAAACTGATTCTCCTTGTTTGGGATTGCGAGAAAAGCGAGGCGAGGAATTAATATAGACTAGAGCGCTATCAATCCCCATCGCAAATTGGCGGCTTTCTTGATAAGATTCTGTCACCAAGCAATCGGCATGACCGCTACTGTAATGGTTAATCCAGGCGATCGCCTCGGCAAGATCCGCCACGACTTTGAAGGTAACAATTTTATCGAGATAAGGTTTTTTCCATTCTAAATTGCTGGCTGGCGTTAAATGTTCGGGGAAGTCAGCAAATAATTCTTTGTCGCCTCGAAGTTCAAAACCCTTTTCTTGTAAACTATTGAACAGCCGCACTAACATAGACGAATTTTGATTGGGACTGACGAGAACTTTCTCAATCGCATTGACCGGATCGGGTTCGCTACTGTGACTATCGAGAATAATCCAACGAACGAGATCGAGATCGCCACTTCCAGACCAATATAAATAACAATTCCCCATTGCTGATTTGAGAACGGGGGCTGTTGCCAGTTGGGTCACTTGCTCGATTAAACTGGGACGACCGTAGGGAATAACTAGATTAATGTACTGGTCTTGCGTGACTAATTCTTGAATAGTAGTTCCTAGATCGGAGGAGATCGCTTCGATACATCCCGCAGGCAATCCAGCTTCTTCCAAAGCATTTTGTAGAGCGTTGGCAATTACGGTATTAGAATGACTAGATGCACTACAGCCTCGTAGAATTAAGCTATTTCCCGTTTTGAGACACAACCCGGCTGCGATCGCGCTCAGTTCGGGAAAAGCTTCGTGAATTAAGGCGATCGTGCCTAACGGCATCCGTTGGCAATAAGTCTGAAAAGGAGTCAGTTGGTAGGGAGTATTGATTACCTGTTGCAGGGGATCGGGCAACTCTGCCAAGCGTTTCAAAATTTCGACCGTTTTCTGCAATCGCTCTGGCGTAAGCTTAAGCCACTCTAAAATTAGCTCTGGTACTGCCATTTCTCGACTCATTTCCAGATCGAGGGTGTTAGCTTCCAAAATTTCGTTAAAAGCTTCCTGGAGCCTTTGAGCCATCGCTCTAACCCCCCGATTGCGTTCCACACCATTGCTCGTTCCCAGTTCTATAAAAGCGTTGTGGGCACGCTTGACTTGAATAAATAGGGGGTTAGATGAGCTTTCCATTGCCATAGATTGACCTTTAATGTCGATAGGCTAACCAAAACAACAGTACTAATAGCCCTAATAGTACTGCAAACATTGTCCAAATCATACTGATATCGGGCAGGAATCGCAATGCTAGAGCAAGTCCGATAAAGATCAATACTAGAAGAAATCCTAAAAGCAAAAACAGTCCGCTATCCCCTAGCCCGTAGTGAGCCGCTATCCAACGATATCCCGTCCAACGCCAAGCATATTTGCCAGGGTAAGTAGATGACAATTGTTCGATAGTCTGATTTTTTTCGTCTAAAACAAAGATGTGCTGACAGCGATCGCAACCAAACGCATTGGTCAGCGTAATCGGTAACAGACGACCCCGCCGCCGACAAGGACAGGGATACTCGTGATTTAGATCTATCTTCAAAGACTTCTGAGGTCGCACAGACGTTAATGATGATGACTAGAGCATTGGCACTATATAGTATAGTCTCAGTCCAGGAATCGGGATCTCGACTGACTGAATCTCTCATTAATTGAAGGAGACGTAGCCATAAGCTTCTTCCAGGTCTTCGACGTTAGCTAGTCCTCTTATATTCTACGTTAAGAGCGGGTAACGCGATTCGAACGCGCGACATTCACCTTGGCAAGGTGACGCTCTACCACTGAGCTATACCCGCATAATTGTCACACCTTTTTTAGTATCTCAGAAAACGCTTTATCTGTCAACTCAACTATGAAGCATAAACTCTGAATTCTAAAAACTGGGGTGCTAGGATTCGAACCTAGGAATGGCGGGACCAAAACCCGCTG
>CAYTUO010000602.1:0-1949 GCA_964441015.1 uncultured Pleurocapsa sp. | reverse complement strand
GGCTGGTTTACCCACTGCTGTTATTATGAGCCACCCAATTGAAAACCGCTATAATTTATCCCCCTGAAGCCCAACTTTCACATCATACAGGTGAGCATCAATTCGCGCTTGAAACGATGGTGCTTCGATCAATTCCGTATCCTCCTGCATTTCCGCACGCAGGCGACCAACCCGCACTAAAATCTCATCTCGCGGCTGACCCTGAGCGCGATAGGCAGACACCGCAATTCCCATGCCAGTCCCAACGAAGAGAACAGCCAGTGGCAACAGCCAAAAATCCTTCACTTTTACAATAATCGGAACAAGCTGCTGTCCCCCTTGATAGCTGAGTTGTAGCTGACTGGAAAATTCTCCACTAGAGGCTTGATTCAAGTCAAAACAAACTGGAAGGATCGCTTCATTGGATTTTTCTGGACTAGCAGCAATTTTTTGAATCTTTGAAGCTTGACAGCGATTCTTTGACTGATTGAGCAACATTTCTGGAATCTCGACTGCTTCTGGCGGTAATACTTGAGTTCCATCAGAGCGATACAAGTCGGGGGGAATAAGCTGCACTCGCTCGATAGGATGGGAAGTCTTGATAAACAAACGTCGAGTTGCGATCGATCCCCGCATTCCGACGATATCGAGTTGAGCGGGTGCAATAGTAATCTCTGTCTGCTGGGCAACAACTGGCGTTGACCACAACGCCAGAGTCAGTGTCAGTAATCTAATCAAGGCTATACGGAGATTCATTCCTTTTTCTATCAATCCAGTCAGGGCAGGGCTATGAAATCAGATTTCCATCTCAGAAACTAAAGTTTATTCAAGATTAATTGTCTCAATCTATGATCTGTAATATTTTGTCACCCAACCCGTAACGACCCATTCTTTATAGTCAAAAATATGCAAATCTTGCTTGCCTTTTAGTACGAGTTTCATTCCCGCGAGCGATCGCCAGTTAACCAACTCACTCATCTACTCACAGGTATTATTTAGCGAAAATTGTAAAAATTAATTTTCTATCGCATCAAATTGATGTGGTTGATACTCAAACAAATCTTGTTTAGCAATAGCAAAACGACTCTTATCAGGAGAGCTAGCCGGACGAGCATAGTAAGCACTATTGCGAATCGCTTGTAAGTCTTCTGCATCCCTTTTTGATGCCATTTCAAATTGCTCTAATTGTGCTGCTAATGCCTTGACAGTAATAGTAGCAGAAACTTCCGCTTTTCCCCTTTCTTGTTGACTTAAACTACAATAAAAATCCTGAGCGCAACGAGCAACTGCATTGCCTATTTCAACTGGCGTAGCTCCCCGATATTTCTTCAACAATCCATACCATTCTCTGTCGGTCCAAGGGTCTTTACCTTCACTAAATTGTGTCGGGAAATATTTTGCTAGATGAATGCGAAATATTTCATACATCGAACCCATATCAGGCAAATCGACAAACCAAATCCCGCCATCATCAAATCTTCGTTTGATTTCAGATGGGAGAAGTTTTATCCGGTTAACAGTAGCAATCATCATGACATGACTCGTATGCTCTTGCATCCAGGTTAACAATCTCTGTGAAAGCCTTCGACTGACTCCACCAGACTCCCATCCCGTAAAGCCTTTATCAAAATCATCTCCTAGTAAAATACATCGGTCTAGACAATCAGCAATTTCTAGGATTTTCGCTAAAGTTTTATCGGGATTATCCGACCCTAAAACATTACCCCAAGAAAGTGCTAGTAAAGAATAACCAAGAGCTTTTGCTGCTAATTTTGCACTTAATGTTTTGCCCGTCCCTGGCGGGCCTAGTAGTAACATTCCTCGCGGTGGTCTGAGGTTATATTTTCGGGCTGACGGTTCATTTAACTTGACGACTTTTTCATACAAAAATTGCTGTAATAAATCTAATCCCCCTGGGGAGCATGTCAACTTTGTCAGAACAGATGAACTAGTCAAGAATGGCAATATCA
>CAYTUO010000601.1:0-1950 GCA_964441015.1 uncultured Pleurocapsa sp. | reverse complement strand
GTAAGGTGGGTTCGTCTACCTTAATCAGAGGCAATGCCTGCGGATCTTCGGGAGAAGTCAGCGTCTCGCCAATATTAGCATCGGCAAACCCAGCTACAGCTACAATATTCCCCGCACTCGCTTCTTCGAGTTCTACTCGCCTCAAACCTTCAAACCCAAGCAATTTGGTAATTTTGGCTTTAACAATGTCACCGGTTTCTTTGACTAGGGCGGTTTGTTGACCTGCTTTAATCACCCCATTGTGAATTCTGCCGATGACGATACGTCCCAGATAATCAGAATAGTCCAGGGTTGTCACTTGCAGTTGTAGAGGCTTGTTAGGATCGCCTGCTGGCGGGGGAACGTGGTGCAGGATCGCTTCAAAGAGGGACTGCATATCTTTCCCTTCATCTTCGAGGTTCTCTTTGGCAAAACCTGCTAAACCAGAGGCAAATAGGGTCGTAAAGTCACACTGATCGTCATCTGCTCCCAATTCTACGAACAGATCGAAGACTTTATCAATTGCTCCGTAGGGATCAGCTTGAGGGCGATCGATTTTGTTGACGACGACGATGGGGCGTAACCCTTTTTCTAGGGCTTTTTTGAGAACAAACCGAGTTTGGGGCATGGGGCCTTCGTTCGCATCAACTATTAGAATGCAACCATCTACCATTCCTAAAACCCGTTCGACTTCGCCACCAAAATCAGCGTGTCCGGGAGTGTCAACAATGTTAATTAAGGTATCTTTGTAGCGAACGGCAGTATTTTTCGCCAGAATTGTGATGCCTCGTTCCCGTTCGAGGTCGTTGGAGTCCATGACGCAAGTAGGCACGTCTTCCCCTTCTCGGAAAATTCCAGATTGTTTGAGAAGGGCATCAACAAGGGTCGTTTTGCCGTGATCGACGTGGGCAATGATGGCAACGTTGCGAATGGGAAGAGACATAGAACTATAAGCTCAATCTTATGTGTAATAGGGAAGTATAGATTTCTTAATAATTCTATCTTAAATAAAGTCGTCAAGAGTCTAATCTAAGATTTCTGCGATTTGTGCTGAGAGGGCGATGGGATTGAAGGGTTTCGTAATGACTCCAGCAACTCCCATTTGAGCAAATCGCCGGAGATCGCTCGGTAGCACTTTAGCTGTTAACAAAATGACGGGAATCGATTGTGTTGCTGGATTTTCTTGTAATCTTTGAAAGAAGGTAAACCCATCCATGTCTGGCATCGAAACATCTAGCAAGATAGCGTCGAGAGATTCGGATTCTGCTTTGGCTAAGCCTTCTTCACCTGAACTGGCGACGATGGCTTCCCATCCTTCTAAATCTTCTAGGCAAGCGCAAACGATTTCTCGAATCCGCTCTTCATCGTCTATTACTAGGATTCGTTTAGTTGTCATTGATAATTCATTAAAAAGCTAGAGATGAGCAAAATTAATTTCCAGAAATTGTAGTGCGAGCATCTTGCTCGCACGAGCGGGACGCTCGCACTACGTGGATTTAATTCTGCCTAACTATTTAACAATGAGCGATCGCAAATCCTAAATTTAAAATATCACAATCCCTATCATCCGAAAGATAGATATTTTGCAAATTGGTAAATTTTTAATGGTCAAAAAATCAGGAAAAATTCTTAAAAACTGAATTATAAACAACGAAATTGTGTTTATTCGTCTATTGGTAAAGTGAAAGAAAAAGTACTTCCTTGTCCGAGAATACTGCTAACCCAGATGCGTCCGCCGTGCTGTTCTACAATACTTTTACAAATGGCAAGTCCTAAGCCTGTCCCTCCTTTTTGACGAGAATCGGAGAGATCGACTTGCTGAAAGCGCCCGAAGATAGTTTCTAGCTTATCATAGGGAATTCCTTTGCCTTGGTCTTTGACTTGAAAGAGAACGGCATTTGACCTCAGTTCGGCAGAAAGTGCGATCGCGCTATTAGGGGGAGAAAATTTGATGGCATTGCTTAATAAATT
>CAYTUO010000600.1:0-1985 GCA_964441015.1 uncultured Pleurocapsa sp. | reverse complement strand
CCCAATCCCCAATCCCCAATCCCCAATCCCCAATCCCCAATCCCCAATCCCCAATGACATGACGCAATCAGGGTTCTGCTCGTTCCACGCTACCGAAAAAGATTGGCTCTACCCGAATTGCCACAACCGTCGAAGGACGCAGCACCATGTACTCTCCCTGAATATTTTTGATGGGGACGTTAATAAAATCGTGGGAATCTGATTTTGGGACTAGCTCGCCGCTATACCATTTTTGAAAATCCTGAATGCTCGTAAAGCGAACTTCTTCTCGATGACCGCTAGATAAAAAAAGATGAATTGCGTATTCGTCGGGTTTTCTGGGCATAGAAATTTTATTTAAACTTTTCAGAATAATTATCAGTGACTAAGCCGTTAAGTTAAACCGTTGCAGCAATGTTTTCAGCATAGAGGGCAAGGTTTTCTTCAATTCAGCCGCCGTCTTAAAGAGTAGCCGTTGGTGTTGGGGCAAGTCAAAGGGAAACTTTCCGGTGAGATCGGGGCGTTCCATTTGTGCAAGTAAAATTTGTCCTGATCGCTTGCTTTCTAGTGCATAGCCGAGTTCTACGCAGACGCTAGTACTGAAAATTAAGCGAGATTGTTTTTCTTGCTCAAGGCTGGTAATGGGCGTTCCATCGGCGATGAAGAGCAGGCTTTTGCGAATTTTGCTCAGTTGAGTATTGCTGAGGCGTAGCGTAGTATCGGTGGAACGTTGAGATTCTTCTAAAATCAAAGGGAAGCGCGATCGCTCATTAAAGGTTTCGATGGCTTCTGCAAGTGTTGATCGCAAAGCGTTGCTTGCTTCTGGATATTCGTTTTGATAGCTTAAAAAGACAATGGGTTCTAACCAGGCTGAGATTTCCTGCTTGGTAAAGTAAATTTCGTGGGAGAGCAAATCGAGATTAGAAATGACGTAACCGCCGCTCCCTTCTATATAAAACTCGATAATATTTCCTTCTAGGTAGCGCTGAAACCAAATAGATTCTTGTATCGCTTGAGAGTCGTCTAAAAAGTCCGCCCGCATCCCCGATTTTAATAGACTATTTCTGCTTAAGCGCAGATCGTGTGGTCGCTTGACAATTTCTGCGATTGGTGCATAATGCTCCAGATACCAGGCTTTGAGCGCAATTATCGCCATAGTTTAAGGAGTTTCCTTTAGCTGAGATGAGAAATGGTACTTAGGAATCTTAGCAGTAAGCGCTGATATCCTCACCACATTCATCGGCTAAATAGCAGAGTGCGCGAAAACGAAGCGCCATCAAGTCCTCATAGAGAGGGTTAATTTTGCATAGAGGAGGAATGCTGATTAAAGTACGACCAAAAACTTCGATTTTACGCGCAAACGGACACTGAGCGGGAATTAGATGACAAATGCGATGGGCTAACTTCGAGTTGTCGATTTTTATGGCATCCAGCCATGTCCGCAAGGGGTTGAGAAGATCGATGCTTTTCCAGCTAAAAGGGCATTTGGCTTGTGTTGAGATTGCTGAGAGATTATTTTCAATCCAAGCGCTTACAACGATCGGTTTTGTGGTAGTATTGGTAAAATTCATCTTTGCTTGATTTTTGCTTTAATCTAAGAACGCGACAGAACTGTTTCTATCTGTAACTACACTAGCTCTTACAAGTTTTCCCAAAATCTTGCGCGAGATGTAAGGAAAGCTTAGAAAGCAGGAGATTTTTCGTGCAAATGCTTTGATGATGGCTCTATCTTTAGAGATAACATAGAAGCTGTGTCCAAAACCTAGCAGGATGTAAGATTAGCATTCAAACCATGATGGATTGCGATAGCAGTTGCACGGTGGAAAACTTATCTCTAGTTGCTATCATCCTGCATATCCGGCGATGAGTGCGTGAGGGAGATCGCGGAATTTTTGTGAATTTTATTACCGAGTATCCGTGATTTTACTTATTGGGATTGTGGGAAGTGTGGGACAGTTATCAGTTATCAGTTATCAGTTATCAGTTATCAGTTATCAGTTATCAGT
>CAYTUO010000599.1:0-1991 GCA_964441015.1 uncultured Pleurocapsa sp. | reverse complement strand
TAGACAACCCTGGATTTCTTCGCTATGAGGCGGTTGTTTTCCTCATGCTTTAATATTAGCGGAAGCGATAACGGTTGTCAAGCACTTCCGCTAAATATAAACTCACTTCCGCTAAAGACGTGCTATATTAAAATTACACCTGTAAATGAGGAAAATGTTTTGCCGACTTGCTGTTTTAATGGCTGAAAAAGATCCCCAATTATCTCAACGCCAACTAGCGAAAGAAACTGGGTTAAGTTCAACAACCATTAACAGATTGTTCACCAACAAATTTGACCGAGTTGATGTTCACACCGTTGAAACCTTGTGCAACTACTTGGGAAGAGAAGTTGGTGATTTATTCGTTCTACGTGAAGTTGACGAATCCAATTAAAGTCCAAGCGACCGCGCCACTCCGCCAAGAGAAAATCGCGATCGCCTCCTCAACTCCAGCACGTTTTTTACCGGAGCCGTTATGAATAATTTAGCAATACTAGAACAAGATGGCATCTTAGTCGTTGATTCACGGCTAGTCGCTGACCTACTAGGAATACAACATCGAAGCTTTTTCCAAAAAGTCATTCTCAAATACCAACAAGACATTGAAGAAGACTGGGGGGTTTTGCGATTTGAAATCGCAAAACTATCACAAAGCTCTCGTGGTGGTCGTCCTGAGCGATACGCTCTCTTAACTGAGCAGCAAGCTTACCTGGTTCTTACCTACAGCAAAAATACTCCTCAGTCCCGTCAATGTAAGCGACAACTCGTTAAAGCTTTTGATAAAGCCAAGAAAGTCATCCAAGAAACCATCCCCGCACAAACTCAAGAAATCGAACGCCTCAAACTCTCTCTAGAACTAGCCAAAACTCAAGAGCGACTGCTGGCAACAACGAGCGCGATCGCCACCCTACATGGCACAGAAATGCTTGCCTTAATGATGGGCAAACCCGATGCCATCGTAACACGCACTGAACGAGTCGAAACCCTAGTCGCTGTTGATGGCAAGGGGCGGGCGATCGCGTCCTTCGATGGGGTTGGCATTACCTACCTTGCCAAGCGGTATGGGTTCGGGAAGAATACCTCCGCTTGCCGTTATTGGCTCTTGTCGATTGGCGTAAAACAGGAACAGTGGATAATCGAGCCGACTTTGGTTAAAACACAGAAGTTATCGAGGGATTTGTTGCCTTGGCTAGATCGACAGTACGCCAGCAAGCAAGGTATTCGCCCCTTGCTTCTCGGCGAGTAGATGAAATTTTATCTTGAAAGATGGAGGTTTTAGATGAAAACCAACCAACTATCGGCGGGGTATTCTCGCCAATCAAACCAACAGAACTTTCTTTGTCTAGGAGATGCAGGCGGGTTGCTTCCTCATCTCTACTTTATATTATTGCTTATTGAGTTTAACTTGTCAAGTGTTACTTTATTAGCTAAGCTTAATATGTAGTGTACGATATTTATAATGTGTCACTTAGGAACCCATGATTAAGTAGAGTCGAGAGAGGTGTAAATCTATGAAATCTATGCTCGTGACTCTCTCGGTTGATCTTCCTGGCTTGGGAAAACGAATCAGAGAAATTAGAGAGGCTAAAAACATGACTCCTACCCAGTTAGCGGCCCTAGCGGGTATGAGTTCAGCCAATCTATATCGCATTGAGAGCGAAACGACTAAATCAATCCCAAGAGAAACTTTAAAAGCTCTTGGGGATGCTTTAGAAGTCGATCTCGATCAAGAGGTGAAAGCAGCTTTAGCGATTGAAAGCAGCAAATAACTATTATTTCACCTTTTTTCCCAGTAGCTAATTAAAGTGAAAACGCGCAGCGACCGCGCCTCCGCCAAGAGTCAACGCGATCGCGATTTTGTACAACTCCCTCTCTTGTCGAGGTTATTGCAATGACTATCGTAACCGAATCTATTCTCATCGAATCAAGATCGGCTCGTGACAATGAACTTGGAAATCTCTAAGTACAGGACAAAAATTGTAGTGCGTGAAGAAACTCAGAATGTTTCAAGT
>CAYTUO010000598.1:0-1992 GCA_964441015.1 uncultured Pleurocapsa sp. | reverse complement strand
AGAATCAGTTTTTCTGGGGATCTCCAACCAAAAAGGACATCGCCGAGGACTCATCGGCCTAGAAACATTTACGACTCTCAAGCAGGTGGTTCAGGGGAACGGAAAATTTTAAGGTTTTCTAGGTTTTTAGAAGGTTTCTCCGTAGCCAATGTTACAAAATCATGACATTGACTTTGTTAGCGTATAGAACACAAGTTTTCAAAGGAAAAGGCACAGGTGGGTTCGATCTACGTTGCTATTGTTGAGGGAAATCCGCATTTGCGATCGCTGTTAGGCTGGCATTTGCAGCAAACGGGTTATCGAGTGCAGCAAATTGCTACGCTTGGGCAAGCCAAAACGACTTTCATTTCTCGTCAACCAACATTAGCCGTTGTGGATTCTGATTTACCGGACGGAGACGGG
Organism: uncultured Pleurocapsa sp.; assembly: GCA_964441015.1. GTDB lineage: Bacteria > Cyanobacteriota > Cyanobacteriia > Cyanobacteriales > Microcystaceae > Hydrococcus. Next base: position 1,590 of record CAYTUO010000598.1, on the reverse strand, counting down.
ATTGAATTATGTCACTGGCTGTACGAACAGCGACAATCGCTTATTCTAATTTTGTCTGCTCGTAATGGCGAAAAAGAAATTGTCAGGGGGTTAAAAGCAGGCGCAGATGATTATTTAACCAAACCTTTTGGTATGCAAGAGTTTATGGCACGAATAGAAGCCTTAACCCGCCGCATGAGAGTCGCCTCTGCGCCCCTACATCTAGAGTACGGCGATTTGAAAATCGACTTAGTGCAACGTCGAGTCGAATTCAAGGGAGAGTTTATTGACTTAACGCCCCAAGAATTTAGCTTGCTCTACGTTCTAGCACAGGCAGAAGGAACGGCTTTGAGTCGGTCTGAGTTGCTAAGTCGTGCTTGGCCCGAAGCGATCGACAATCCTCGTACTATCGATACTCACGTTCTCTCGCTACGCAAGAAAATCGAAACCGATCCCCGACAGCCCAGTTTAATTCAAACTGTTCGCAACGTTGGCTATCGCTTTAATTTAGATCTCCTCCAAGATACTGTCATTCCTGCAATAAATCCATCAATCATTGCATCCAATCCCAGTAATAATAACGGACATACTCTATCGAGAGCGGCAGCCAATCATTCGTAAATTGGTGAGAAGGTGACTAGTGACTGGGATAACTTATTACTACGATTTCCCAATCACCAGTCACCAATCACTAATCATCAATCCCCATTAGACCAACTTCAGATTGGGATATTCAGCTAGTATGTCGTCGCTGGTTAAGGTATCGCCTTCTGCTTGAGGAGTCCAGAGAACCTCGACAGCAAGTAAGCGATCGCTTCCGATTCCCCCAATCTGGTGCAAGGCTCGACGCAAATCTTCAGAATCATTAATTTTTGGCAATTCGAGTTTACCTTCAGCCCCGACTAGAATGGTGACGATGATATATTCCCCAGAACTATCCATTGGTTCAGCTAGCTGTCCGCTTCCTTCTAATAAAGCAGTTGGCGAAGCTTGTCTGAGTTGATTATTGACATTTGAGAGCGTTTCTGTGGTAAATTTACTCCGTTCTGCCAAAGCTAGCTGATTGAATTTCGCCTCAGCCATCTCCATCGCAGACTGATGAGATTCCGTTGCACCGTAGACCCAATATTCAGGATGGCGCAGTAAAGCAAGACTGGCTTCTTGAAGAACGATCGCGCGACCCTCAGCCGAACCCGTATCTGCTTTGAGTGCGATTTCATCTAACTCTTTTTGTAAGTTGCGGGCATTAGCTAATAAGCCAACTTGTACTTTCCCAACAGAAATGGTTGGGCTGCCGTAGCTTAGGGAAGTACCATTCTCATCCATGCCAACACTGCGAAGACTTCTGATGAGAAAATTGGCGATCGCAATGAAAATCAGGATAGTGAATAGTCCGCCAAAACCGCCGCCAAAGCCAAAGAAGGGCAAAAGGAAGGGAAATCCAATTCCTCCACCATAGCCGTAGCCGCCATATCCGGGCGAACGATAACCCCCGCCAGGAGAGGTGTAGGTACGACTTGGGGCACGAAACGAACCGCCGCCGATTCTTCCGCCACTGCGGGCAGCTAAAGCACTATTAGCATTACCAAAAACTAGGGTAGCAATGAGTCC
>CAYTUO010000597.1:0-1993 GCA_964441015.1 uncultured Pleurocapsa sp. | reverse complement strand
CTGAACTACTAACACTGATAACTGATAACTGATAACTGATAACTGATAACTGATACTAGCTTACCGGACAGAGCGATCGCTTTTCCAAGCGAGGCCTAGAAAAAATTTATTTATGTAGACGTTTTCAAACACACAGGGAGTTCCCAACTAATCTAAAATCTAGAAAAATGGCAATTTTTGACTATAACTTTTGATGACTTCCTGATGCTTGAGTAAAAACTGAAATGTAGCTTGGACAGGTAAGAGATGGTGACAGGAATTACACAATAGTTAAGAAGCTCGTTACCTGACAAACCCCCGCCCTACACTAGAGATAGAGAAGCTCACTTTCAAGAGGTGATTATGGCTTATGTATGCGAGTTAGAGACAGGACAGCGAATCTACCTCGATAATCAAGGAATGCAAACAGTTGTCACCATCAGCAGTGGCGGCCCAGGACAGCAACAACAATCCAGCAGCAGTGTTACAACTGGACAATGGACTTCACCTCCTGAACTGTTCCAAACACCTCATGGTGCCGTCATAAAAATTACCACAGCACAAGGCGAACACCACATCCAAATTCAAGGGAATAGCATTGGCGTAACCAGTAGCGCTTCTGTTGGCGGCGGTCAACGAATGCAAGTGCAACAAGTTTCTCGTACATCTGCATCATCTAGTTCCTCGATGCCATCGATGGAACCAATGAAACCAATGAAACCGATGGAACCAATGAAAATGGGGGATATGGAAATGAATACAAACCCCATGCAGATGCGGATGGGCAATATGCAAATGAGTATGGGATCGTCCAATCCAACTCAAGCAACTCGTCGCTTTTGCAGTCAATGCGGTTCGCCTGTAGAATCGAGCGATCGCTTTTGTTCTAGTTGCGGACATCGGCTCAGTTAGCTAACTTAAATGGTGTCGGCCGATCGCGCAAAATGTGGAACAGATCGCGTTTTGGATGAGCAATTTTCAAGGAGAATTCGCGGCGTTAGGTGCCGCCTTTTTATGGGCAGCTTCTTCTACTGTTTACGCCCTTCTCGGACAACGCATTCCTCCACTGCAACTCAATTTACTCAAAGGTTTAATTGCGATCGCGCTCATTGTTCTGACTCTGACAGTCGCCGGTCAACCCATTCCAGAACTCGATCCCCTACCCGTCGGGATTCTCTTGCTTAGCGGTGTAATTGGCATTGGTTTAGGCGATACAGCCTATTTTTCTGCCCTGATTCCTTTGGGTGCTAGGCGAACCTTGCTCTTAGAAACTCTAGCGCCTCCGATGACGGCAGTTCTCGCTTTAATTTTTCTGAGGGAAAATCTGAGTACTGGGGCCTGGTGCGGCATTTTATTGACCCTATTGGGAATCGCTTGGGTGATTACCGAACGAACGCCTGCTTCTGTGGTAAGAGATATCAATCCGCTACAAGGGATAGTCTGGGCAATTTTAGCTGCGATCGCGCAATCTATTGGTGCTGTTCTCTCACGCTTTGCCCTCGTCGAGTCCAACCTATCCCCTCTTTGGAGTACCTTATTGAGACTGATTGGCGGAACTTTAATTGTCGTGCTTTTGCTATTAATTCCCCGTCAAACTCAAAAGCAGGTGTTTCAGGTATTGCGATCGCCTCGATTAATTGGCGTTATTATTCTGACCGCTTTTGGCAGCACCTATTTAGGCATTTGGCTGCAACAGACGGGACTGAAATTTGCTCCGGCGGGAATTGCCCAAACCTTATCTGCGACAAGTCCTTTATTCGTCTTACCGATCGCGTTTTGGTTGGGCGAAAAAATCTCCTTAAGAGCCGTTTTGGGAGTTTTAGTTGCTGTCGTGGGCATTGGAATCTTATTTATGCCTTGAAAACAATGGCGGGATCGATTCGAGTGACTTTGCGAATGGCGACAAAGGCAGAACCAACGCACATGGCAACAATAATCCCAAACACCCCAACTGCCGCGCCTGGAGTAATCAAAATGATAATGCCTTGACCAGCAACGGCTGCACTCAATCCCA
>CAYTUO010000596.1:0-2016 GCA_964441015.1 uncultured Pleurocapsa sp. | reverse complement strand
CAAGAGCGCGCCTCCGGCGATCGCTCTTGAGGGTAACTAGCAACTTGGGTTAGTACCCCTTGTCAGTTATCAGTTATCAGTTATCAGTAGAGGAATTCCCAATCCCCAATCACCTTCTCACCAATCACCAATCACCTTCTCACCAATCCCCAATCCCCAATCCCCAATCACCTTCTCACCAATCCCCAATCCCCAATCCCCAATCATGCCCATCATTGTCGTCGAACACCTAAGTAAAATCTATCCAGTAGCGATTAAAGAACCCGGTATCAAAGGCACCTTAACTCATTTTTTCAGCCGTACTTACCGAGAAGTCAAAGCGGTTCAAGATATTTCCTTTCAAATCGAAACGGGAGAGATAGTCGGTTTTTTAGGCCCCAACGGTGCAGGAAAAACTACCACCCTGAAAATGCTCTCAGGACTCATTCACCCCTCTAGCGGACGAGTGGAAGTAGCGGGATATACACCCTTTCGCCGACAGCCCCAGTTTTTGCAAAAGATAAGTTTGGTCATGGGGCAAAAACAGCAACTCCTCTGGGACTTACCCGCCCTTGACTCCCTCAGAATTAATGCTGCTGTCTACAAAATTCCTGAAAAAATCTTTGAGCGACGATTGCAAGAACTTGCCGAGATGCTTTCCCTCCAAGAAAAACTCACTCAACCCGTCCGCAAACTCTCTCTCGGCGAACGCATGAAAGCAGAACTGTTAGCTGCCCTTCTGCATCATCCGCCAGTGCTATTTTTAGACGAACCGACGCTAGGCTTAGATATCAACGCCCAAGCTGCTGTGAGAGAATTTTTGAAGGAATACAACCAGCGCTATCAGGCAACGATTCTGCTAACCAGTCACTATATGGCCGATATTACTGCCTTGTGCAAGCGAGTCATTCTCATTCATCAAGGGAAATTAATATACGATGGGGGGTTAGAGGAACTGTTAGAACGTTTTGCTCCCTGTCGGGAAGTTAAAGTAGAATTAGCACGCCCTTTCCCTAAAGAGGTATTAGCTCAATACGGTGAAATTGAAATGGTAAAAGGTCAAGAAGTCCGTTTTCTCGTGCCGCGAGAGAAATTAACCGTGACCATTGCCGAAATTCTTGCTCAACTAGAAGTGCTAGATTTAAGCGTGACTGAACCTCCTATTGAGGATGTCATTGGTCGTCTTTTTCGTACTGGCGTTGTTTCCTGACTCAATTAATATTCTTTTTTCACTTTAGGAAGAAAGAACTTTCCCTACGATAGATAGAGATAATTTTTGCAGCAATTTTCTATTGTTTAAAAATGGAAACTGAGAAAGGAATATTTCCATGATTATCATGCTGCCCAAAAAATTTATAACAAAATTGAGCAAAACCTCTTCTGGGCCAGGGGTTACAATATTATTGTGCCCCTCGATCGGCTGCGATGACTTCAATGAGTTTAGCTTGGGGATGAAGGATATGGATGCTGAAGAATATTTAAATCAATCTGTGATCGAGAAGCCAGATTTGACAGAAACATACCGAAGTGCAAGCTTTTCAAATCGCTCCTTACAAACTGAGACTCCGAGCGTTGGAAAAACGGCATCTAGCGATTATGAAATAATATACCTTTCTACTGGCTTGGTAGCGATCGCGATTCTGGGCACGCTTGTTTTAATTGCTATTGTTCTCAGACGATTAACGTTTTGGAAAACGCTAGACAGTCGGTTGACTTCTACAAAGCACGAGCGTCAAGCTTCTTGCGAAAGGTGTCGATTTTTTAATAACAACCCCCACCTCAAATGTGCCGTGCATCCGTCTAAAGTTTTAACTTCAGAAGCCAAGAACTGTTCTGACTACTCACCTCATTCTCAGAAATAATTTTTCTAACTAACGTTTATTTAAAAAATCTTTGATTAAAAGCTCTTGTAATAAAACTCAGTAGATCGAAAAGTCAGATTGGTGACTGGTTAGAGAAGGCAGAGGGCAGGAGGACGGGGCTTTCATAGCGGTTTTCAATTGGGTGGCTCATAATAACAGCAGTGGGTAAACCAGC
>CAYTUO010000595.1:0-2017 GCA_964441015.1 uncultured Pleurocapsa sp. | reverse complement strand
TTGGTGATTGGGAATTAGTTCACTGATAACTGATAACTGATAACTGATAACTGATAACTGATAACTGTCCACACTCCCTCATCGACTAACAGCTATAGTGGGAATAGAAAGGAAAGTAAGTTCAGTTATCTTGGAGTTCTAATGGTCTTTAATTTTGATTTATTCTCTTCCGAGTCAGAGCAACAAGAACCTAATTCCTTAATGCAATACCTTCAGCGACAGAATCCTGAAGTTTTAGAGCGCATTGCTCAGTCAGCTACCCCAGAAGTTAAACAATTGATCGCGCAAAACGTGCAAGGGTTAGTGGGTATGTTACCCCCTGAAGATTTTCAGGTTCAAATCGCGACAGATAGAGAAAATTTGGCGCATCTCCTCGCTTCAGCTATGATGACAGGGTATTTTCTCAGTCAAGTCGAACAACGCCGCAATTTAGAGGTGGCTTTATCGAATTCAGAAGCTCTCAATCCTAAACCACCTCATCAGTAAGTAGTACAGCTTGCCAGAAATAACCCTGCCCTCAATAGAAGTCTAAAAGATTGACCAGTCAATTGATTGAACTAACTGATTCCTGATTCCTGATTACTGATTACTGATACTAGCGATCGGCGAACAAAGATATCTGCTCTTAAACTTTGGTCTTTTCTAGCATTAACTTAGAACGTTTGATGCTTTCTGGAACGGGAATCGGATAATCTCCCGTAAAACAAGCCGAACAAAAACTATTAGGCTCTTCGCCAGTCATTTCTAGCATTCCCTTCCAGCTAAGATAGGCCAGCGAATCTACGCCAAGTTGCTGCGCGATCTCTTCTACTGACTTAGTGGCTGCCACAAGTTGATCCTGAGTGTCCGTATCGATGCCGTAGAAGCAAGGGTGAGTCACGGGAGGAGACGAGATCCGCATATGGACTTCTTTTGCACCTGCTTCTCTTAAAGCTTTGACGATTTTGCGACTAGTCGTTCCTCGCACGATAGAATCATCAACAATGACGACCCGTTTTCCGGCTAAAACATCTTTGAGCGGATTGAGTTTCATACGAATGCCGGATTCGCGCATATGCTGTGTTGGTTGGATAAAAGTTCGTCCGACATAGCGATTTTTAATCAACCCTTCCCCGTAGGGAATTCCAGAAACCTGAGAAAAACCGATCGCCGCAGGTACGCCAGAATCAGGAACCCCCATGACTAAATCGGCTTCTACACAGGATTCCCGTGCCAGTTGTTGCCCCAACCTTACCCGATAAGTATACAGCGTCTCATCGTGCATGATACTGTCGGGTCTGGCAAAGTAGATCATCTCAAAGATACATAACTTTCGCTCTGGTTTTGGTGTCCAGTGGAAAGAAGCCAACCCTTCTTCTGTAATCCAAACTAATTCGCCAGGTTCGACATCCCGCAAATATTCTGCCCCGATAATATCTAAACCGCAAGTTTCTGATGACAAGACGTAGCGAACTGGATTGCCCTCTAAGGTTCCAATGACTAAGGGACGAACCCCGTTAGGATCGCGAACGCCCATTAACCCTACAGGCGTACCAATTGCCAAACTATACGCGCCCGAACACAACTGAAAGGCACTAATTGCCGCTTCTAACCACTCTTTGCCGCCATTGACTTCTTGAGCGATCGCAACGGCAATCATTTCTGAATCGGTCGTTGTATTAAAATTGCAGCCGCGCTTTTCTAATTCTTGACGTAAGTCTATAGTATTGACAAGATTACCGTTATGGGCTAGAGCAAGTTTTCCGAGCCGAGTTTCGACGACGGCAGGTTGGGCGTTTGCCTTGCGACTGGAACCCGTTGTCGAGTAGCGAGTATGACCTACTGCTAATTGTCCGGGCATTTCATGCAAGATAGACTCTTTAAACACTTGAGAGACGAGACCCATGTCTTTGTGAAGATAAACTTTATCTCCTTCAAAGGTGGCTATTCCTGCCGATTCTTGACCTCGATGTTGGAGGGCGTATAAGCCAAAATAGGTTAACTTAGCCACCTCTTCTTCTGGCGCGTAGAGGCCGAA
>CAYTUO010000594.1:0-2018 GCA_964441015.1 uncultured Pleurocapsa sp. | reverse complement strand
GAAAAGTTTAATGATGGTGGGAGAGATTATTCTGGCCTCAGCATTTAACCGTAAGGAAAGCCGAGGGGCACATTCAAGAGAAGATTATCCCACGCGAGACGATCCCAATTTCCTCAAACATACTTTGGCGTATTATTCTCCTGCGGAAATCGATATTAACTATATGCCTGTAGTCATTAGTCGGTTTGAACCGCAAGAACGAAAATATTAAAGCCCAAAAAGCGATCACTTGACTTCTTTGATTTTGTTGATAGCGATCGCTCTTCGCTTCTAAAACTTGCATTTTCTCAAAGTATTTAAAATAAATCCATAAAAATTATTACCGATGACAGACGAAGAAATTGCGACCAAAGTTCAGAAAGATTTAGCTATTTGTATTCCCAAATTTCGAGAAGCAAAAGTTTGCGATCGCAACCTGATTCGAGTCCGTCAGGGAGTCCCTCATTTTGCCCCAGGTAGCTATCAGTATCTCCTCCAAGCAAAAACTAGCATTTCTAACTTATTTATGAGTGGAGATTGGATTATAACCAACCACGGATCTTGGTCGCCAGAAAAAGCCTACCTGACAGGTTTGAAAGCTGCTAATCTTGTCATCGAACGATTTGGGATTGGGGAAAAGGCAACGATTATCCCAGTAGAATCAGATGAACCCCAGATTCAAGTAGCGCGAACGATTAATCAAACAGTCCGCGAAATAAGTAAGAATCTTGTGCCAGATTTTTGGCTACCATAGTAGAAACCTTTAAGGAGATGCTTTTAAAAAATGTTTGGAAAACCGCAAAAAGAAAATAAACCTTCAGATCCCTCTGATTCATTAGACTCAACGATCTCATCCCAGTTAGCAAAAGCAGAAGAGGAGTCGGAAGAAATCAAATTATTTGATACATTCGATCGAGAACCTGATGAAGAGCGATCGGAAGTCGTGAGTAATTTTGAAAAAATTAGTAGAATTATTTCTCCCTATTTTATTGTAATTATTGGATTATTTCTGTACGAAGATAATTTTTTGATAGGAACCACTCTGATTGCGATCGGGATTCTATCTCTTTTAAAAGTTTCTTGGCAAGACATAATCAACCTAGTAGAAATAATTAAAGATTTTTTTGCTACAGCAGAGCGAAAGAAATAAAAGTTTTTGCTTTATTTTATAAATGCGATCGCGAAGTCATTTTTAAGAGGTAAAAATTATGATTTCAACATCTAAACGTCTTTACAGTTTTGAAGAATATTTAAAATATTATGATGAAACCGACAAAAAATATGAATTAGTGGATGGAGAATTAGTAGAGGTGCCACCAGCCACAGGAAGACACGCTAGAATAGCAAGACTTTTATATGATTTATTTCGAGATGAGATTAGACGTTTGAGTTTGCCTTGGATTCCTTCTTGGAATATCGGCGTAAGAACGGCAGAAGCTAGGTCAAGAATACCCGATTTAATCATTATAACTGAAGAACAAGAACAAGCAATTTTAGAGGTTTCTGCTGTCGTTCAAACTCCTCCTCTACTTGCGGTAGAAATTGTTAGTGAAAACTATGCTGCGATCGACTACCGTTATAAACGTTCCGAATATGCAGTAAGAGAAATTCCTGAAGATTGGATTGTCGATCCTTATGAATCTAAAGTTACAATATTATTTTTAATGGAAGGCTTTTATGACGAGCAAATATTTAGGGGAGAAGAACGAATTATTTCTAAAACTTTTCCAGGCTTATCTTTGACTGCTGCTCAAGTCTTAGCAAGTTAGAAAAAAGACATAATCTAACTTACTTAACTCCCTTTTTCTCTCCTCTGTGCCTCTGAATACGCTCATTGTTCTAAATTTCTTTGAAGAATTTATCAAAAATATATTTGTTCTACTAATAACCAACCTCCTGAAATATTATAACGTCCCCGCAGAGAAACCAACTGACCTTCATGACAATTTTGTAATTGCCTATCTACTTCAGGGCGCGTAGTAATTAATTGCCAAGATTCACCAGCTTTCTGTGTTGACTCAGTGAGAGTAACCCTATAT
>CAYTUO010000593.1:0-2026 GCA_964441015.1 uncultured Pleurocapsa sp. | reverse complement strand
CACATGAGGACAATGCTCAGTTTATCTGGTTTTTGGTCTTAACCGAACCGTATTGGGAGACAAATCCCGCATTTCTCAGAAAATTCCCAAAACTGAGGTCTAAAATCGGCTAAAATAAACCAATGACAACTATTTCAGCGATTTAACGTAGAGACGTAGCAATGCTACGTCTCTACAGGGTTTCATTGAAACATAAGCCTATCAAAATTCAAGTTATAGATCTTTGCAGCTACGAGCAAAAGGAGGAACGTTGCGAAGGCGGCGGTTTGAGAATCAGCATTAAACCACCAAGGATCGGGAACGGAATTTGTTTTCACCAAGAAAGCTTTTTTCCGCAGAAACCGCATCAACCCAGCCGCGCCCATCCGCGAACTACCTAAACCAGAGTATTTGAAAGAATTTTTTTCTCCCTCATAGATTAAAGCAGTAAGCCCTGCATCATTAATAGAGATAGCACCAGCATCTATCTGACGAGCAACTGCTAAGGCTTCTTGTTCTTCTCCTGCAAATATTGCTGCACTCAGTCCGTAAATTGTATCGTTAGCTAAGTTAATAGCCTCTTCTCCTGTTGAAAAAGGCATTACGGGCATAATCGGGCCAAATGTCTCCTTGGTCATCACTTTCATGGAGTGATTTACCTGAGTCAGCACTGTCGGACGACACCACCATCCGCTATCCCTCTCTTCTACTTGACCGCCACAGCGTACAACAGCCCCTTTTTCTCTAGCGTCTAGCAAATGGTCGCTGATAATTGCTGCTTGTCTCTCGGCGATAATTGGACCAATTTCGCCGCTTTCAACGGTGGGGTAGGCTAATTTCAAGCGTTCGGCTTTGGTGACTAGTCGTTCTACAAATTGTTCAAAAATAGATTCAGCAACGTAAATGCGTTCAATCGAAAGACATGACTGCCCGGTATTGACCACTGAACTCCACAAAATTGCTGATGTGGCTAATTCTAAGTTGGCGGATGGCAGCACGATCGCGGGGTCTTTTCCCCCTAATTCCAAACAAGCAGGAATAAAGCGTTTAGCTGCTGTTTCTGCAACTTTACGTCCTGTAGCTACACTACCCGTAAAGCAAATTAGATCCACATATTCGATTAAAGTAGCTCCCGTTTCGCCTCCTCCTTCAACAAAAGTTAATACGTCGCGCAGATCGGGAACGGCATTGATCGCTGTCATCAGAGATGCGACGAAGCGGGATGCAATCTCACTAGGCTTGACAATAACGGCACAACCCGCTAGTAATGCAGGAATGGTATCAATGGTAGATAGCAAGAGAGGAAAATTCCAGGGGCTAATCACCCCAACCAGGGGATAAGGAACTGAGGTTTGCTTGAGGTGGATAAAGGGAATTGTTGTATCTTTTTCAGATTCTTGCAACAACTCTGGGGCTAACTTACACCAGCGATCAATCCCTGAGAGAAACGCATCAATTTCCAGAACCGAAATTGACAATCTTCCCGTATCGTTGACCAAAGCTTCAGTCAGGGAATTGCGCTGAGACAATACGGCTTGCTTCCACTGCTGTAAGGCTTCAATCCGACCTGCGACACCGATTTGTTGCCAATGATTTTGTGCTTGACGCAAGTGAAGACATTGCTGTTTAAGTATATTTTCAGATGGTGGAATAATTTCGTAGTCAAGTTTTCCAGTTCGGGGGTTGCGGACTTGTATTGGTTTAGTCATGGGTCATTATCCTTAATCCTCTTACCGAAGATGAGCGTAGCAATCCCTTATCCGGCGTTGCACACTCTTAAAGATTTCGATACACTTCATCGTCATTACGCTTACCTACACGAAAAATCTGTACCTCTCCTCTTTGCTCCCCATTATTTGTCAAATTATTCCCAAATCGGTTAAAAGCTCGATCACGGTTTGTTGTGTTTGCAGGAAGTGTTGGCGGTCTACTTCTTGCTCGATCATTGTATTGGCTGGGTAGAAGTGTGACAGGCTGTAACTTTCTGCGTAGAGTTCAAATCGCTGGCGTGAAAGTAAATTATTTAATCCCGGTCGGCGACGGTAGC
>CAYTUO010000592.1:0-2067 GCA_964441015.1 uncultured Pleurocapsa sp. | reverse complement strand
GGAGATGTCTAATAAATATCAGGGGATTGCTTGCCCTCTGTTTGACCCAGATGGGAAAGCCATTGGGATACAATACCGCATAAGGGATGAAAAAGCGGATGATGATGAGCGTTATCGCTGGCTGAGCAACTCCCACCTGCCAAGTGATGGGAAATTACCTCTAACATTTATTCGTCCTGATGGAGTAGTCCGAAAGCACTTGGCATTAGTTGAGGGAACTGGATTTAAGCCACAACTCGCGGCAGATAAGTTAGGGCAAATTGTTATCGGTGCGTCAGGAGGACAACACGCAGGAAGTCCACAGCAGTTAGCCAAATATCTTGAAGCGGCGGTATGTGAGGGAGTGGATACGTCTACTCTCCAAATTTACATCGATGGGGGTGACGTAATTAACTCCCATGTTCTCAATCGCCTATCTACCCTGGTCGATTTGTTAACAAGCTGGGGAAAACAAGTTGAAATCGCTTGGTGGGGGCAACAAACGAAAGAGGAGCCAGATATCGATGAACTTGATGATCTAGATGCGATCGCCTATATTCCCGTTGACCAGTTCCAACCCCTGACGGAATTTAGAGCTAATCTTCTCGCTTCAGAGACAAAATCCAAAAGGGAGCAAAAAAAGCTAAAAGATGATAAAATAGAGAGAATATGGCATAAACTAACTTCTTTAACTACTGCTCCTTGGAAAAGAATCAATAAGCCCCAATTAGAACCATCCGACTTGGTTGACTGGGAAAAAGGTCACATTTACCTCGTCGTCTCAGCCAAAGGAACGGGCAAAACCAAATCAATCAAATCCGTTGTCGATAAGTTTAGTAATGCGATCGCTCCCAATGCTAGACGCTCCTTAGCTCGTACTTTAGCTCATAATCTGGAGCTAACCCACCTTGACGACCTTAAAAATTTCACGGGTTCTCTGAAAGTCTCTTGTTGTTTGATTCCTTGTGGCAATTATCTCCTGGGGTGTTGAGAACTAACGGAGTATTTTTGCTTGACGAGATCGACCAAGTGCTTGTCCATGCCTTCGGCTCTACGTGTAACAAAGATGGAAAGCGACCGCGCATTCTGAAACACTTCGAGGCTTGTTTGGCGGCGGCACTCTCCGACGGACTGGTTGTTGGGATGTCGGCTGACATTACCGATTCAGAAGTAGCCCTGTTACAAAACTTATTGAATTCTTTAAATCTTCCTAACTGTGAGATTCGGATTGTTTTAAACGAATACCAGCCACCAAAAGAGGATTGTTACTACTTTACTGATGAAACGCCAGATGGACTAATTGACCAAACAGTAGAAGATTTGAGAAAAGGACGAAATGTTTATCTCATCGACGATACGAAGAATGGGATACGGGGCTGTCGTTCGGTAGCAGCTTACGTTAAGTCGGTTATGCCTGCGCTTGCCAACTCGATAGTCGAGATAAATTCAGATAATAGCGGCTCAGACGCGATTAAGGCGTATTTAGAAAACATCAACGAAGCCTCCCTCTCAACCAGATTGTTAGCCTGTACGCCTTCAATTACAAGCGGCATTTCCATCGAGAATGGTCATTTCGATGTGGCTTATGGGATTTTCTACCATTTACCCGTTAACCAAGCTTCTCAGGCTCTTGCTCGTCCTAGAGGCTGCAAATTGTTTAAGGTTTGGGTGGCAGAAATTGGACGGCGGTATGAGGCAAATAAATCTTTATTTCCTGCCGAGATTAAAGATTGGTACAACCGTAATTACAATGCCAATGCTAAGTTTCTCCAATCCGTACTGGTCGATTATGACCCCTTAACTGACGAGTGGACTTCCTGTTGGTTCGAGTACCAGTGCAAGGTTTTCGCTTACCAGAATCTCTGCATGACCGATTACAGGTCACGGATGAAGGAACGCCTGGAGTCCGAGGGGTACAAAGTCAAAGAAATCTCTTCTGGCAACAAAACTAATCCCGATCTGCCCCTAAGTTGGGAGCAAATTAGTCTCGACGAGGCGAGTGAGGTAGCCAGTGCCCAATTGTTAAGCGATCGCGAACTCGAAACAGCTTTGGCTATCGATTCCCCACCGCCAGAATTACTACCTCGT
>CAYTUO010000591.1:0-2076 GCA_964441015.1 uncultured Pleurocapsa sp. | reverse complement strand
AGAGCGCGCCTCCGGCGATCGCTCTTGAGGGTAACTAGCAACTTGGGTTATTAGTGTGTTGAGTAAGTCAATCAACCTATATGCGATTACAATTCTCATAGAATCCCTGCTCGGTTGAAATGCGTTCACATCGTCTCACCCGTATTGGAAGTGTTTTCGCTCTACCGCTCCTATTGATTAGCGTTGGGGCTTCAGTTGTTGTCGCCTGCGATTGCGCCATTGGTCAAAATCCAACCCTGGCTTCAGTTGAATGGCACGCAGACAAGCAAGCTACTCCTATCAACTCCGAATACACGGGAGTAGCGAAGCAAGTAAATGGAATCGGCATATTTTTAGTATCGTTTATATATAAATGAGCCTGAGCAGAAGCACCAGAAGCAGTTTTTATCCAATTTTGACACAATATAGATCTAATCCAGCTTAAAAGAAATTGAACATTAGTTAAAGGTTTAAGCAATAAAACACTTCTTACAATTGCAAAATCTGGGCAATTTTTTATAATTGCGGCACGTCCAGTTGTTGCACCAACACTAACAATTAATAAATCTCCATTTATTGGCGCACATCTAAATCTAGCTTTATTAAAAGCTTCTTGATTAATAAATTTTGCACCTGTCATATCCACGTATCCATCTTGGACATGAGTTGCTGTTAACATAGGAAAACCTTCAGATTGGTAAGGAGGTTGATTGTGTTCGCCATCCGTAATTTGAAAACATAATTGATCTGCTTTTACCCAACGAGTCGATAACGCTTTTATTGGCTGGATTTCTACTTTTAAATTAAAAGAAAGTTGAATAACTTCTGTTTCAATTAATGACATAACTGCTTCTTGACCGCCATAAACATTTTGTAAGAGAAAACAAGCTTCTGCTATGACGGCTTCACAAGTTAACAAGGGCGGTTCAATCTGCTTCCATTGCAATTTAGTCCATTCATGAAAGCTATCTCGACGATTGAGCAAAGCAACCAGAGGCCCTGTATCTAATAAAACTTGACGATACACTATTCGCCAAATCCTTTCAAATAATCTTTATTGGTAGATAAATCTGGGGGTGCTTCCAAGCACCCTACTAGAGTTCCCGCAGCTTCTAAAGCAGAGACACCTGGTTTTGGTTTTCCTTGAGAGCGATCGCGAAATTCCAAAAATTCTATAAACCTCAAAACTTCTTGCTGCGTTTCTGGCGAAAAAGTCTTCAGCTTTTCAATTACCTTTTCTTCTGTATTCATACTATCTCTACTATGTTCCGATCTTTCTAACCCTATCTCAATTATCCTCTAACAACGCTGTCAACTCTTCCATTTCTGCCAAAGCCGTCTGTAACCTCTCCATAATCTCAGCAGCAATTATCTCCGGTTCGGGTAAATTATCCCCACTCTGCAAACTCTCATCTCGCAACCAAGAAATATCGAGATTATCTCCCCGCTTGGCAATCTCTTCCCGCGTAAAACACCGCCAACGCCCCGACTCTCCTGAATCAACACGCACGCTTAAGCTATTGGGGTCATCTCCATAACATTCTTCAAAGTCCTTAAAATGAATGGCACTAAGATAAGCGGAAATCCTTGAAGAATAAGGGATTGAAAAGAGAGCGCCATTTAACAAGCCGTCTCGATTTTGATGCAGCAGTGATGTAGGCGATCGCCAAAGAAATTGTTTGATCTGGAGAAAAAGCTTCCAAGTCGTGTAAAAAAGAATTTGATCCTTGGAAGCTGTTATGACTATTACTACTGTGCCTAATCGGGTAAAAATTCTCAAGTATAAATTTGAACAAACTCTGGGTTTACCTTTCCGAAACCTGCTACCAGATTCTGCAATTCAGCAAATTATTGAAGAATTAAAACTTAAATAGGGCTTGCTGAAAAAGTCAGGGGGCAGACGGAGAAAGATAATTGATTGTTCAAGCCAGTGAATCAGATAAGTTTTTGTAGAGATAATCAGAGAAAATATAATTTTTATTAATAGTAAGGGGCAAGAAACAGGGAAAAATGCGTTCTTCTCTGAAAGAGACACAAAAAAAAGACCTCTTGCAAAAATATTTTATGTTATAATTAATGGCTGTTTTTTGTCTAAAT
>CAYTUO010000590.1:0-2080 GCA_964441015.1 uncultured Pleurocapsa sp. | reverse complement strand
TATCATTTTTTAGTTAATTACTAATAGTTTAGCATAATATCTCCTGAAGAACCAAGAAATCAGTGATTAAATCTAGCTCTTTCTCACTAATAAGAGACAGCCACCGAGCGACAGGATAATCTGTTGGTGAACGAGATCGTCCTGCCAAGCTGCAACTGTCTCCTGTTGAGTAGCGATTAGCGCCGACGAGGAACGGAAGCCTCGATATTGATATTCATCGCTGAAACTCTGGGAGGAGCGCTGCCCTTGGCGCTGCCGAGACTGCGTGCCATATCCAGATAAAGAGAGGGATCGCCTGCTTTGGCTTTCTTCTCTTGGGGAGTATAGCGACGGACTTCGTTTTGCCAAACGATTTGTGGGAAGCCCAGGATGCCACGATAGTAACCATCGTAGCGTGGAGACTTGATATTGAAGGGCAGTTCGCCCGTATCGCGACTGGGTAAGTTCCGGCGACGCTGATAGGGAACTGTATCGTACCCAAAGTTTTCTAGGTACTCATCGCTGTTGAGTAATTCATCAGCAAGTCCCTTGATTCCTTTGGTAGCAACGACGATCGACCAAGCGATCTTCTCGCGCTGGCTGTAGACATCGCGTCCTAAAACGCGCTGAACGCACTGTTCTACAAAACGATAGTTGCTGTTTTTCTCGTAGAAGCTGTTGTAGAAAGTCTTAGACAGCAACAACCCACGAATAAAGTCCCGCACGGTAATCTGTCCGTTACGAAGTTGGGATTCGAGGAAAGGTTCGCGATCCCACTTGAATGCATGGAAAAAGATCTGACGATAGGCAGCCTCGATCAGATCGTCCATAGATGAGCGGGAGAGCAGGTTCTCTGTGGTGTAGACCTTCGCCTGCTCGTCACCTGGAACCACATACCCAGCAACTCGCGTATTTGGACAACTGGGAGCGTAACTTAAGAGAGGAATAGCCAAGTTTAAACCTCCGTTATCTTAGAAATTGTTAAAAAGCGTCATCCTAATCATAAGGGAGTTGGTGTCTATCCCTGAGAAATATTAAAATTTCTTACAAATATTAAAGCAAGTATTCAAGAAGGATGAAATTGTAGAGAAACTCTATCATTGGGTCATAACGCTAGATGACTACGATTTACTTCGCCACCAACCGTAACCTAATTCCCTCAGACGATCTAGAGGGAGGTTTTGACTTCGGGAGTAACTTTAGTGAGAATGGACTCGCTAACTTGCGCTTTGGCAAAGCGGAGGTAACGGGCCCAGCTTTTAATAACTACCAGATCCAGATTGCCCCAGAGAATTTGTTTGCCGAACCGCCTGTTCTAGGCAGTCAGGAAATCTTTGAGCAAGTTCGCCAGCAGATGAGGCAGAATTCGGAAGCTACGCTCATTTTTATTCATGGCTTTAATGTTTCGTTTCGGGGAGCATTGACGGCGGCTGCTCGTCTTCATCAGGTTTTGACCGCCAACGATCCTCGATATCAGGCTCCTGCTCTCAAGCTAAATATGTGCGTGTTTTCCTGGCCTTCAGATGCTGCCCTGCTTTTCACTGATCCCAGATCTAGAGATGCGATCGCCTACAGAAATGACCGTCTAGATGCAGCCGCTTCCGGCGCGGCCTTTGCTCGTGGCTTCCTGAAAGTCGCTGACTTCATCAATCAAACCGATCAGCGATGTTTACAGAGACTTCACCTAGTAGCTCACAGTATGGGCAATTATGTCTTGCGCCACGCCCTACAGGAATTAAAAAGACAAGTCGGCGATCGCCTGTCGAGACTCTTCGATCAAGTTCTCATGATGGCAGCCGATGAAGATGATGATGCCTTCGATTTCGACTACAAATTGTTCTCACTGCCCCGCATCACCCGCCGCACCAGCGTCTACTTCAACCGAAACGATCTGGCTCTGTGGACAAGCGATAAGATCAAAGGCAACCCTCCTCGCTTAGGAACAGACGGCCCAGTCCTGCCCCGACAACTCCCCCGCAATGTCTATCCGATTGATTGTACTAAAATCATCTCCCGTTTTACCGACCCTTCAGAGCATGGGTATTACCTGGAGGTGCCTAGAGTTGTGACGGATATGCGCTTTGTGTTAGGCAATGAAATC
>CAYTUO010000589.1:0-2081 GCA_964441015.1 uncultured Pleurocapsa sp. | reverse complement strand
CTTCCTCCCTGGTCTAAAGACACAGGGCTTCCGCACTCCCGTACTGTCATGGTGAGAATTTCCGCCAGAGGGACTGAAATTCGTATCGCTGGATTATGTGGTGAATTTTATCACAGATACACGGGGTTAAAACCCCTGTGTTCGCTCCACAGCCATTGGTTTTAACCAATGGCTAACTCTCGCTCACGTTATTTTATGTTTTCAGGATGCCTCGATTATGCGGCAGAAGTAGCTAAACGACCGCACAACTCGTTAGCTGGAACAGCTTCCATCATTTTCTTGGGATCGGGTAGGTTCAGGTTGTTCATAAATTCAATAAATCCATCGCGAGTCCGTCCGCCAAACCGAGGATTCCATTGCGTTTCTTCTCCAATAGTCGAGATGGTATGCCCCCGGTAATCATGGGCTGGATAAACTAGAGTCTCGTCGGGCAACGTAAACAGCCGTTGCGTTACTGAGTCATAGAGGGTTCCTGCATCCCCACTCTGAAAATCTGTGCGACCACAACCTCGAATAAACAAAGCATCTCCTGTCAGTACTCGGTCGTCATTAACGAGATAGGCATTATGGCTATCGGTGTGTCCTGGAGTGGCGATCGCTTTAATAGTTATCGCTCCCAGTTTCAAGGTCTCCCCATCGCGAATATGGCGATCTGCACAGGCAGCTTGGGCGTTTTCGGGGACAATTCCTAAGCAACCTGTCGCTTCTCGAAGTCGGTCGGTTCCCGTAATATGGTCGGCGTGAATATGCGTTTCTAAACAGTAACGCAAGTTTAATCCCAATTCTTTGAGTAATTTCAGGTCGCGATCGACTTGCTCTAGTACTGGATCGACGAGAATTGCTTCTTTTGCGTCGAGGTCGGCAATTAGATAAGTGTAAGTGCTAGTTTCTGCATCGAATAGCTGACGGAATAACATCTTTTTCTCCTTCCCAAGTTAATGATGGGCGATTGGAAAAGCGCTTTTCTAGTTGCCCTTTACCGTCAATGAGCGTGCATCTGGGAGTATTTTTCTACATAGTTCTTGAAGAACTCCTTCGCTTGCGGATAGGCACTGCAATCAAAACCAATTTGACCCGCTCGTTCAAATGCTTGCTCTGGTGTCATACCTTGCCGCGTTGCTACATACATCAGTGTCATGGCTCCGGCACGCATGGAAACAGCGCAGTGGATTAGGGCAGGTTTTGGGATTTCATCAATTTTTTTGAGTACCTCGGTTGTCAGTTCCTCGGTCAATTCCTCAACCTTAACAACCGGAAGATGAAAGTAATGCAGTCCTAACGCTTGGGCCTGTTGTTGCTCGTCGTTCCAGAAAGTCTCTTCGGCAGGCGATCGCAGGTTGAGAACAGACTTGAAACCCTCCTGGGCTGCCTGTTGCAACTGTTCTGGCGTTACCTGTCCCGCTACGGTTAGTTCGTCATTAATCCTTTTAACATTTTCCATGGGTTTCTCCTCTTCGGACTGAACCACCTTTATCTAGAAAATAACTCAAAACAATGAGGAACTTGTGAGGCAGCAAGCATCGATCATTGAGAAGCTAACAAGAAGTCCAATCTGATCGCTAATTTCCTCACAAATTCTTTAAGATTATTTTTTAAACTCAAGATATCGGTGAGGGACAACACATGACAGAGACGTAAACGCAGCTATTAACCTACTAGACGAGGGACTTTGGATACTGATATTCACCCTGACACTGGGTTTGATTCTGGTGCAGATCGCTATCAACGGCAATACGAATTAACCGCCAAAGGAATTATCGTCACTGAAATGTCTAGCGATCGCGAAATGGTTGAGATAATTCGAGAACACGCCCGCGAAGTGACTCAATTTGTGGAAGAAGGTATGTCTGCAATGAGAGGAGGAATGATGCGATAAACAGCGATTTAGAAGCGATTAACGAAAGTGGGAGGTTTTATGAAAGCAGCAAAAGTTATGACCAATGATGTCATTACAATTCGCGGTTCGGCAACGGTAGCTGAGGCAGTCAAGCTCATGAAAGATAAGGGATTGAGGGCTTTAATCGTCACTCCTCGCGACGCAGAAGATGCTTATGGCATCGTCACCGAGACGGATATCGCCT
>CAYTUO010000588.1:0-2084 GCA_964441015.1 uncultured Pleurocapsa sp. | reverse complement strand
TATTACACTGGCATTTACCTAATAGTTTAGCATAATATCTCCTGAAGAACCGTAATAGTTGGGATTCAAGAGCGATCGCTGCTGCGCTTCATAGTTCTGCTTACACCCTCGCTATTGCCAGGGAAGCTTTATCAGTAGAGGTAGTTTGGACGGGGCCGGAAACCGAGAGAATTGTTTTACGTCGAACCGACCGAGTACTGTTGCAGTTAATCGAACAAGCGCAGCAGGAGTTGATTATCATCAGTTTTGCGGTTTATGACATTCCCACCATTGCTCGCGCCATGCAATCAGCAATTCAACGGGGCGTAAACTTGCTTCTCGTCGTCGAAACTCCGGCTTCTGGAGATGGAAAAATCCCCTTTGGCATCGATACGGCGTTGGGTAAGGAGATTATTGAGCAAGCGCGAGTCTTTGTCTGGCCCAAAGAAAAACGTCCTGTCGATAACGAGGGTAGATATGGTTCTTTGCACGTTAAATGCGCGATCTCCGACCGCGATCGCTTATTTCTCACTAGTGCTAATCTAACGAAATATGCTTTAACGTTAAATATGGAAATGGGGCTTTTGGTACACAGTCAAGATTTAGCTACTCAGATCGCAAAGCACGTTGAAACGTTAGTAGAGCAAAACATTTTAGTTTTGCTTGCTCAGTGAAATCGAAAAGCGCGATCGAGATGCGCTGTTTCGGATTTGATTGAATCATTCTCGTCTAGTAAGATTAAAAGGATTACTGATAATCTTATTTTAACTCAACAGCGAGATTGCGTCCTTGTTTCCGAAGGAGAATTTCAAGCCTTGTAATCGTTGGCAAAGGGAAAAATCGCCTTTGAGCTACAATCTCTAAAAAAGAACTTGGGCGAGCGCACTCATACACTCCTCTCAAAAATTTGCAAAGAATCTAATGAGCGAGACTGACTACATCCAATTCACGGTGACAGGACAAATAGAAGAAACCGCTTCAGGATTATTTCTTGTGACCACTGATGGAACGAGATTAAAAATCAAGAAGTTACCCCTCGAAATCCCAACTCACTTAACAACTTGGCAAGTGATTCCCAGTACCGATAGCAATGGAACCATTAGCTCGATTCTTCTTGAAAAGGAATGCTCCTTGCAGCAGATAGAAGAATGTAGTCTCAGAGGAAGAGTAACGCAGCTAGTGGCAAAAGGGCAAGGATTACAAATAAAAATTACCCGTCCAGGTTTAAAAACCTTAAGAATTAACCTTAACGGCGCAGATAAGCGCATGAAGGCAGGAGAGGACTGGGAAATCGTTGGCAAAAGAGTTGAAAATAGATTGTTATTGCAAAAGGCATTTCCTCAATCTCTGACAGCGGAAGAAAATCCCGAAAAATCTCTCCCAAAAGAAATTACCACCTTGCCATCTGTGTCTTCAACTGAAGCGTCAGACAACAGAATAGCTTCCCTTGTTCAAGCGACTTTGAAAGAAAAGACGCAGGTAGAAGATTGGCAACTACAAGCCGTAAAAAAACGGTCAAAATCGAGTTGGGAATGTATTGCTTATAGCCCATCATTAGATCGAAGGGCGAGAGTTAACCTCAATGGAAAAACCCCAGAAGTTTATTGTTTTGGCGAGTTGCCTAAGTGCGAACCACTCGCCCTGTCAAATCCCGACAGGTTAATCGTAACTCCGTTAGGAGCGGCAAGGGGGATTGGAGCAAGTTGTTTCCAAATCTTAATCGGTCCGTATGAAATTGTCTTAGATTGCGGTACTCGTCCCAAAGGTTACGACCCCCTACCTGCGGTCGATCTCCTCAACAATCCCAACCTGTTATTGATTTCTCACGCGCATCAAGATCATCTAGGAGCCGTGCCAGTCTTTCATAACCGTTACCCAGGCGTGAGAATGATAACAACGGAAGCAACCAGAGAGTTAGCTTATGTTATGCTCACTGATGGGCTAAAAATCCAGCAACGATCGGAAGATTCGCCCCAGTTATTTGATTCAATAGATTTAGAGAGTACCTTATTTCGTTTAGAAACGCAGCCAATTGGCAAAGATTTTGAGCCGAATGGCACTAAGAAAAGCCAAAACACTTGTGGTTTAAGCCGTTTGCAATTGCT
>CAYTUO010000587.1:0-2087 GCA_964441015.1 uncultured Pleurocapsa sp. | reverse complement strand
AATGAAGATAACGCTAATTCTTTATAGCGATTGTAATTAGAAAATAAATCTAAAATGTAAGTGCAATATTCTTCAATGTTCGCATCTTTAGCAAAAGTCTTGCCATTGCGATCGTCTCTCACTGCGGATGGTATCCCGCCAACATTTGTAGCTAGAGAAGGTAAACCAAAAGAGCTTGCTTCAGAAAATACATAACCAAATGCTTCAGCTACAGAAGGCAAGATAAAAAAGTGAGATTGAGCCATTAATCTATTGATTTCATCTATTCCTTTCTGGGTAGATTTGCAAATATAACCTCGAACTTTAACAAAGTCAGGAAGAGGTTCATTAAGCGTGGGATAGCATCCAACAATAGTTAATTCAGTTTTTAAACCTGCTTCATTTAACTTTTTAGCAACCTGTAAAGCTATATCTCCACCTTTTCTATGCCAATCAGCACCTAAAAATAATAGGTTGCAGCGATCAGATGGTCTTGAGTCAATTATTGTTCCGATCTCGTCAAGATTCCTTTTGCAATCTAGATTAGGCCCGAAAGGAACAACTTTAACTTTTGATGGGTCAAGTTGATAAGATTTGATAGCAATGTTAGCTGCCCATTCAGATGCATAGATCAATAAACTACATCTACTTAAGGCAGATCTTTCATTAGCAATTCCATCTCTAAGAGTTTCTTTGCAAACGCGACGACTGTCCCATTCGGGATAGAAATCTAATACTGAAGCAAAGGTTGAATCCGTCCAAATCACCATTGGGCGATCGCATTCTAAATAGGCAAATGGCTGAGAACCTTGGCTTAATGGGCTAAATAATATGTCTACATCTAGACGAGATAATTTTCTAGAAATCTGCCGCGCATATTCTTTGAGCAAAAGAACATCTCTGACAGGGCTATAATGTTTTTTCAAAAAGCGTTTGTAAAATCTTCTCTTAAGCTTAAATAACAGAGAATATAGTTTCGGTTGTCTTAGGGGGCCAATATACTCAAATGACGTAGATTGATTCTTGAGGGCTTGAATCATATAATAAGAACGACCCCCAAAAGCTTTAACATCTCTAGGATCGTAGTCTGTAACACCAGCGATTTTCATAGAATCTTTTTGGTAATTATTGATGCTGTCAAGACGGTGACGTTTCGAGTAGATAATTAAATATATTGATATGCAAAAGAGCTATTAAGAAGCTGACTCGCACAAGCTATTTTTAGTCTCATTTCTTTGCCATGAAGCAACTCGATAGCCCAGAAGATCAAAAAGCTTTTCATTTTCCCGCGCATACATTTTGTTTAATTCAGAAATAACTACTTCGCTAGGACGAACCTTAGTCATTTGAGGCCCCATTAGAGGCCCATCAAAATATTTACTTAATTTCTGCAACCGCGAACTTGTTGGAAAATGATTTAGATGGTTAACTAGAGCAGTCCCCACTCTAATTTTAGTAAATTCATTGGCTTTTTTATCAATATCTAGAAAGTCAAAAGAGGGATTAATTTCAAGAAAATTGCAAACTTTTTTTAAGGTTAAAATGGGTTCTCGAACAATGTCTTCTTCAAAAGTCAGAATGAGCATTTGGCTGGGACTAAAATATTTCTGATAGGCTTTGATATGGCTATAATATTTTCCCATACTAAAAAGCCCAAATTGTTCGCTTAAATGTCGTTTATTGCCAATTAAAACTTCATCAACATTAGCGAAAGGGGAAATTTGTCCCTGTCTTCTGTAGTGGTTTAAGGCTGATATTAAACGCTCCACTGGATCTCTCAAAACGAGAATTAATTTTGCTTCTGGCAGAGCATTATAGATATTTCGTTGAACAAAAGGTAAATGATTGCCAAATCGAGAAGTAATTTTCTTATCAACAACCCATAAATAATTAGGAGTTTTTTCTCCAATTAACTTTTTCTCGCTGCGAGCAAAAAATTTTTTATACCAGTCTAAACCCCGATTAAAATTATCTTCGCGATCAAAGTAATGAATCTCACCCCTGGGCATGAATACCTCTGGATGTTGACCTAGATTATTAGCTACCCAGGTTGTTCCTGCTTTTTGTGCCCCAACAAGCAAAAAATTTGGTAAAGTCATTTTAATTCA
>CAYTUO010000586.1:0-2101 GCA_964441015.1 uncultured Pleurocapsa sp. | reverse complement strand
TGGTGCTACTAGCCTTAAGTGGCTGGCAAAATCATCGCCTCTATCTAGCCCTAGACACGACAGTATTATGGAATCGCTACTGTATGAACTTAGTTATCTTTGGCCTCCCAAAGGAGAAGCGCTATTCTATCACAATGTCGGCTTGTGGGAGGATGGAGAGCATCGCTGTAACTTGGTCCTGGCTACAGTCAAAGGTGTTAAGGAACCGAATGGCAGTTATCACTGATGAATCCCCTACCTTGAAGACTTTGTGGCAATACGCCCTGCGGTTTCGCGTCGAAGAGTTGTTCCTCGATAGCAAGTCGGGGGCTTTTGAACTCGAAGACTCTCGGATTAACTCGGCTGAAGCTCTCTCTCGCTTATACTTAGTGGCAGCAGTAGCCCTCCTTTATGGCACTACTCAAGGTCTAGCTGTACAACTTGCTGGTTTGCGTCAACAGGTTGACCCCCATTGGCAGCGAGGCATCAGTTATCTCAAAATTGGCTTACGTTGGCTTAAGGGTGTTCTCAACAAGGGCCGTCAACTGTTAACTCCTGTCCCGTTGTTCCCCCGTGACCCCCAGCCCTGCTTCGCTTCCAAGAAGGCTGAACAGGATTACTATGACCGAATCTGGTTTACCCGCATTCGCTCCTTACACGCTCCGCGCTTGATGTCTGCTCTTCACTAAGATGTGTCAGGCAGTCAGGGGACAAGCTACATTTGATTGCGTTGATTTGATAGATGTTATTGGGATGAGCAATCGCATAGAGTGAGTTTCATTGGTTGTAAAACTAACTTTTGAAATTCCTGGTTGACCAGGAATTTGTTTAGATCTTTCTTAGATCGTGAAGCTATGCTTACACGACCATTCGAGAGGCGTTCCTGAAGAAATAAGTGGTTAACCACTTATTTCGTTATATTTCTTAATTATTATGCCACCCGATCGCTCTTTGAGAAAGAATCTAATCTTATAATAATTTCTGGTTGCGATCAGTTAAAAAATGGCTAAGATTCGCTTCGGTAACGAACCCTATAAAGTAGAGCAAATCATTCCTTGCCAAGGAAATTGGATGGCAGTAGGTAACGATGGTAATAAATATTGGTATACTCCCATTGCGGCATGGGCGTTAGTTGTTTCTGAAAAATCTGAGCATTTAGAAGCATTTCAAGCAGTATTGCCCTTAATTACAGATGGGGATGGTGGAAAGTCTTTAGAGATAGCAGAGTTAGGTTTTGTGGGAAACCACTGTTTTTCGGATGATTTGTATCAGTTTTTACTAAACAATCCTGATTACGAGAGCGACCAAGAAATCCCTTCTTTGCCCAAGATTAACCCTCAGAACTAAAGATAAAGCAATTGTTTGATTTTGTTGTAATTTTTGAAGAAAAAACTTACTTTCTGGAAGTTAAGCCTTTTGCAGAAGGAGGATTACTTTGCACCAATCTAGCGGACTAGGAGTAAGTATAATTTCCTGTTGGGAGGTGGCCAAGTTGGTAGAAAAGAATCGACTTGTTTTGTCTTGTTCGACTGAAGACTGGCTCAATACGGCACTGGCTTATCCTGGTGTTCGACCTATACCTCTAAATGTACCGATTATTGTTGAATCAACCCAGCTTATAGGCTTCCATAACGATCCAGCCGACCAAATAATTGTAGCGACGGCAAAAGTGAACAACTGTCCTGTCCTGACGGCTGACCAAAAAATCCTCGATTATGAGGAAGTTCAAACCCTCAGTTAATGCTTTTCCGAGAAATAGTACGCAGGAGCGATCGCTCCTTTTTCCCTGACCAAAATCAAAGCAATGTAATCATTGGCAATTGAGAAAAATCGCTTTTGAGCTACAATCGCGGTTAAGAGAATCCGGGGCACTGGCAAAAGAACACCCCTCTCAAGAATTCCCAAAAAAATCTAATGAGCGAGACTGACTACATCCAATTCAAAGTAACAGGACAAATAGAAGAAACCGCTTCAGGATTATTTCTTGTGACCACAGATGGAACGAGATTAAAAATCAAGAAGTTTCCCCTCGAAATCCCAACTCACTTAACAACTTGGCAAGTGATTCCTAGAGAGCCAGTCCAGTAGAAATAGTTGACAAAGAAATATAATTATGATGTCT
>CAYTUO010000585.1:0-2109 GCA_964441015.1 uncultured Pleurocapsa sp. | reverse complement strand
AGCTAAAAGCCTATTCTGATAAAGGTTACAGCTTCTTTCAGCAAGCCCTATTTAGCTTGGCAACAGGTGCTGCTGTTGCTTTGGCTATCGACGTTCTTAACACTCATGACATTCAATTAGCCAGAAAATTATATAAATTTCTCAATAGGGGAGATGTACTTTTAGGCGATAGAGCTTTTTGCGCTTATGCCGATTTAATTTTGATTAAAAACCTGAACTGCGACGCAGTATGGGAGCAAACATCAATCTCGAAAAACTGAAATGCGTCGAGGGAAACTTCTTGGCTCTTGTGACAAATTTGTCATTTGGCATAAACCTAAAAAATGCCCAAATGGATTAAGTGAAGAGGAATTTTTGGCTCTGCCTGAAACTTTAATGGTTCGAGAAATTTATTACTACATTCTTATTCCTGGTTTTCGGACTTCATCTGTCAGCTTAATTACAACATTATTGTATACAGAAACTTATCCGACATTAGAACTGGTCAGACTCTATGAAGATCGTTGGGATGTCGAATTAAATTTAAAACATATCAAAACTACTTTGGGAATGGATATATTGCGTTCTAAAACTCCTGAAATGGTACGCAAAGAAATCTACTCTTTGCTTCTTCTGAAAGCAAACGCCACACCATTTATCGAACATTACTCAAAATAATTGTTCATAAATCTGTTCCCGATCGCCCAGGTCGAAGTGAACCACGAGTTCGTAAACGTCGTCCCAAAGCTTATCCTTTGATGAAGCAACCTAGACATCAATATGCTGCACAATGGCAAACTGTTTGAAGGATAAGAGTTTCCGCTTATCTTAGTGCCATTCGACTATATCCGCTTTACTCCCAAGCGCGATCGCTCTTTCAACAGTTTCAATCTTGTACTTTAAGCTGGATACCCAGAGAGAAAAACTCCCTAGCCGATGCTGCTGCTACCGAAGCAATCCGTTCTCACGTACCGCAAGCTGTTGTTTCAATGCCAGACGATCTGCCTGTCTGCTCTCCAAGAGAAGGTTTAGAGAAAGCAATTGCTACTCTCAACACACAAGGAGAAGGGGCGAGGTTTAAGTCCTGGTTGCAACTGAAATCCGGCAACGATCGCTTTTCAAAACTGCGGGGAGAGAAGCTAATTGCTCAAGTGCCAGAGGAGGTTAGAGATGCGATCGCTAATTCTTTAACCGACCAAGAAAAATCTGAAGGATTGCTGGAGAAATGTTTTAGGTGGTATTTGCGTGGGTTATCTGCGGCTTGTGCTGTCAAAAAAGCAAGAGTTGATGCCGAGGTTGCCGCTAACTTCGCTCAGAAACCATCTTAGAAGCAGCACTCTTGACTCCCGTTACACCGTAGGTTAGCGCTTCTAGGACTTGCTACTGTTGCAATAATTGCAGCCATTATTTTTTTATTTTAAGAGATTAAAGCGATTTTTATCCTTTTTGGTGCAATCAAAACAATTTTTGCGGGCAAACCGTCAAGTTCGGTAGACATCTTTTCGATGTTTGCATTGTAAAAGTTGAATAACCTGATTGGCATCATCAACTTCGTAGCGAACTCGATAATCGCCAACTCGAATCCGATACTCATTATCAAAACCCTTGAGCTTGACGACTTCATCTGGGCGCGGCTCGTCTGCAAGCAATTGAATTTTTTTAACCAAGCGATCTTTCACATCGCTTGGCAAGTTGTCTATCTGCTTCTGCACCGATTTAGAAATGACGATGGTATAGCTCATGATTAACCAGAGCGATTAGAAAGGTATTCATCGATTGTCAAGTATTCACCCGCCGCATACTCAGCCCTTACTGCTTGTATTTCAGCCTGTGTGTCTGGATTGTCTTCATAAAGAGCTTCTTCCGCTTCAAATATTTGTTGCTCGATCGTATCTAAAAGTTGCCGTTTTTCTTCCAAAGTAAGTGAAGCGATCGCTTCAGCTAGTGCTTCTAGTGAAAGTTGTAATTTTATGGTTGCTGGCATTCTGTTCGTTTTCCAATTATATGTGTCTTTAATAAGTCTAGCTCACAAAATTTCTGTAACAGTTGTTTTTATAATTATCCTTTGAAGAAAACGGTTCTTGCGTACTTAACGTGCTAAATTAATATCATAATGCCAAGAAAGTAAAG
>CAYTUO010000584.1:0-2112 GCA_964441015.1 uncultured Pleurocapsa sp. | reverse complement strand
TCTCCTTCCAAAGAATCCTCGTGCGTTTAGGCCGAGGTGTGTCAACTGTAATTATATTATCGCTTGGTAGCATGGCAGCGATGACCGACTGCTGGGCGTTAATCCGCGCCAGTGCCTTCACCACATCCTGGGTGCTGTCAAGGGATTGAGCCTCATTGGAAGTGTCCAGGATGGACTGCACCACCTCGCTGGACTGCTCCATTTCTTCCTGCATCTGCTCCTGTCCCTCTTCGGAGAGAACCGTCTTGACGCTGATGGAAGTGGCAGCGCGATCGCTTCTTAAAAACTCTCGGTACAGAAGTGCGATCACCTTGTAAAAACTCTTTATACATAAGAGCGATCGCCTTTCAAAAACTCTTGGTACAAAAAGAGCGATCGCCTTTCAAAAACTCTTTATACATAAGAGCGATCGTCCTCTCGCTACTATTGTTTCAGAAATAGTGCGATCGCCATCTGTGTGACAGTATTGGTAGGCAAAAGCGATAATGTAGTTATCGATCGCAGAGTTTTAGACAAGACTATGATATTACTCAACTATTAGGGAGAAAGAGATGCAAACAATTTATCGTTTGAAAGCCAGCGAACTAGATAATAACTTCTTAGAAGGATTGAAAGCTACATTTGGAGATAAAGAAATAGAAATTATTGTCTACGAAGTTAACGAGACAGATTACTTGTTAAAATCTGATGCTAACAAAGTCAGACTCTTGAAAGCTATAGAAAACGTTAATAATAAAACCAATTTAGTTGAAGTTAGTCTAGACATCTTGGAATGAGCAGAAGAATTGTATTTGAAGTGAAGTGATAATTATTGCTTGTAAGTATCATTACAACTCCTGCAATACCATAGAAAAAGTTAGCCGAAAATTCAGTTATTCTCGCCCTCGCAATCCCCATGCCCAACCCAACCATTACTCTGCAAGTTCCCGAAAGCCTCTATCAACGATTGGTCAATACCGCCAATGCTGTTGGGCGTTCTCTTGACGATATCATGCTGCAAGCATTAACAGTAGGAAGTCCTCCCGATTGGCATGATGTTCCAGAAGAATTTCAGACAGAATTAGCTGCTTTAGATCGCCTCGACAATGAAAGTCTCTGGAAAATTGCCCAAAGTCGCAAAACCCCTATCGAGATGGAACGTTACACCTTACTTTTAGAAAAAAAACAAGAGGGAAACCTAACAGCAGCAGAACAGTTAGAATTAGCCAAATTACGCCATGAAGCTGACCTATTTATGCTGCGAAAGGCACAGGCGAAGGTTTTACTCCGTTGGCGTGGCGAACGATTAGGGGCTGATTAAACTATTGTGTCCACTTATCTTCCCGAAAGCTTACGCCTCCAAATCGAAGCAGCAGACCGTCAGCGATGCTGTTATTGTTTGACTAGCGAAGCAAATAGCGGTATTCCCATGACCTACGACCACATTCAACCCCGTTCTAAGAGAGGAGATACCAGTTTTGAGAATATCTGTTTAGCCTGTCGCTCTTGCAATGAATTTAAAGGAAATTTGACTCAAGCGATCGATCCTCTCACAGCAGAACTTGTCCCTCTATTCCATCCTCGCCGACAACAATGGTCAGAACATTTTGTCTGGAGTGCTGACGGGACAAGAATTGAAGGATTGACGGTAATTGGTCGTGCTACAGTAGTAGCTTTGCGGATGAATCATCCCGTGATTATAGGGGCGCGAAGACGATGGGTAAGCAGTGGTTGGCATCCTCCGATAGAGATATAGCAATTCCTACACAATGCAGAATAATACGTCAGGGATAAAGTGCGATCGCCTTGTAAAAACTCTTGGTACAGAAGTGCGATCGCTAAACTATTCGACAGTTTCTCAAATAGAAAATAATGCCCAGTCCGTCGATATTGCTACTCTAGAAAAGTATATCAAAGCTTTAGGCAAAGAACTTATTCTAGAAATCAGATAGCTAATTTGCGGATGCTCTCGCTTAGATAACGCAATCAAGCAGATCGAGCCGAGGTTTTAACCATGCAAAAAACAACTCTTCCTATTAATTTATCTCAAGAAGAAATTCAACAATTTTGTCAACGTTACTCGATCCGCAAGTTGTCTTTATTTGGTTCAGTATTAAGAGATGATTTTACTAG
>CAYTUO010000583.1:0-2119 GCA_964441015.1 uncultured Pleurocapsa sp. | reverse complement strand
TTAATACTTAGTTTTTCTTCTACGGCTTTTGGATCGAATTCTGTATAACTTCCACTTTTAACAGTATTGCGATCTAAATAGAGAACGCTAATTTTTTTTTCGCTATTGACTAATTGAAATAAATCGCGATCGCCCGTCACAATTTTCACTTGATATCCGGCTTCGCTGGCTTGTTTTGCTAATGTTCCTATCACATCATCAGCTTCATAACCAGGAGAAGTTACTATTTGTAAATTAAAAGCTAATAATAACTCTTGAAGGTTTTTGAGATCTGGAATAAAATCTTCTGGAGTCTCTTGGCGATCAGCTTTGTAATTTGCATCGGCTTCATGTCGAAAAGTAGTCTCGCTGCGATCAAAAGCAACAGCTATAAATTGAGGTTTTTGAGAGTCAATTACTTGAACCAAAGAGTTAAGAAAACCAAAACAAACGCTAGTAGGAATTCCTGTAGAAGTACGCAGCAATCCCTGTTTAGAAGGCGCAAAAGCATAATAAGCACGAAAAGCTAGTGAATGACCGTCAATTAGTATAAAGAGAGGCGATTTTTCTGTTGAAATTTTGTCAGAACTAAGAAGAGTAGACATGGTAAGAAAGGCAAAAGTTAAAAGGTAAAATGTAAAATCAGTATCTATCAAGGCACAATTTTACACAACTTAACAGCAAGTATGATGAAATATTTGAGAGAGATAGTACTATACTGATCCTAGAGTTTGTGCGATCGCAGCCCCGATCTGAATTTAACAAAAGCCGAGGTTAAACAGTTCATGCAACTTAAAACACCCATGAATATGATGGATTTTTTTCGCAAAAGCGAGGGTATCTGGTTTTCTCAGCGCACTGTCCATCATTTCGATTCAGTAGAAGATGAGTCAGGAGAATCAAATTTAATTGTTCAAGTTCTTGAAAAAAACGATCCCAGAGTGATAGAAGTCTGTCAGCAACAAAATGTTGATGCCCTTCTAGCGGCTGGCGGTGCAAGTTTTATGTGGCAGAGCAATATTGACGATCGCGAACCTAATTCAGATTATGCAGCAATTTTAGTCGATCTTCCCAATCCTGAAAACAACCAATTTGGCAAATTTCTCCGCAACCGAGGCTATGTGGAAGGAATTCCGGTGATTGGGGTGTATCAGTTTGCTGATGATGGAGTGCTGACTATTAATACTGAATATGAAAGAAACCAAGGACAGGAACGCTGTTGGTTTATTACAGATGATTTTCGCGTTCGCATTATGACAGTCAAGATGATGAATGGTGTTAATCAAATGGCCTACTGTTCTGAACGTCGTTGTGTTTCTCAGTCTATGTTAGAACAAATGCTAGAAGCCAATCGTCTCAGAGCGCTAAGCTAAATTAAAGATCACTTTCGAGCTTTAAAAGTTAGGAAAAGTTAGCAAATCATCTCGCCAAGATGCAACGCCGAATTCTGCGTTAACTTTGTGCAATAATCACGACGGTAATATTATCCGAGCCTCCAGCTTGTTTAGCGGCTTCTACCAGTTTCGTGACAGCTTCCTCACAGGTATCGCTAGACTGAAGCACCTCGCTAATCAGTTCATCCGATACCTCTTCGGTCAATCCATCGCTGCACATCAACAAGCAATCGCCCGGTTGCACATCAAAAAGATCAATATCAATTTGGTGTAGATCCTTGCGTCCTAGACATTGGAATAAAACGTGCCGCCAGGGATGAACTTTTGCTTGTTCTAGCGTAATATCTCCAACTTTAAGCGCTCGCGCCACCCAAGTATGATCTTCAGTAATTTGCTCCAGTTTGGCCTCGCGCAGTCTATAGAGGCGGGAATCGCCAATATGGGCGTACCAAGGTTTGTCTTGGCGGAACGCGACCACCACAGCCGTTGTTCCCATATCGCCTCGTTCGGGATGGTGGTATTGATCTTCTAAAATGCCTTGATTAGCGCGATCGAATGCCTCTTGCAGCAGCAGGTCGCAAGGAATGTCAGAATCCCAATGCTCGTCCAAATAGGCTTGGATTTGCTTAGTGGCAATTTGACTCGCTTCTTGTCCGCCAGCATGTCCGCCCATGCCATCAGCAACTATAAAAAAGCGCCCATCGGGGTCGAGATAGTAGTTATCCTGATTGACCGAGCGCAGCAAA
>CAYTUO010000582.1:0-2122 GCA_964441015.1 uncultured Pleurocapsa sp. | reverse complement strand
CCCTCTCTTCTCTGCTCCCCTGTTCCCCTGCTCCCTTGTCTGTTTATTTTGGATAAATTCAGGATTAGTAACTGGCGGTTGACTGAGAATACGGGTGCGACGTTCGTCTCCGAATTCACGTTTGAGCGATCGCAATTCTTTCTTGAGAGACTTCATCAGTTCGTGGCGATCATTGAGGAGAACTTGTAACTGATTAATCCTCTGCTGCATCTCCTCATATTCCGTTTGTAACTTTTGTCGCTCTAATCCAGTCAGACGGCGCATGGGCATCGCTAAAATAGAATCTGCTTGAACTTCGTTAATATCGAGTTGTTCTTGCAAACTGACTTTAGCAGTTGTCCCGTCAGGTGCATTTCTGAGAATCTCAATGACCGCATCCAAATTATTGAGCGCCACCAGCAAACCGGCCAACAGATGCAAGCGTTTTTGAAATTGTTCTAACTCGTGAGAATATTGCCTTGTGAGCGTTTGTTCGCGGAATTTTAAAAACTCTTCTAATAACTCGCGCAAAGATAACTGACGGGGTTTGTTATCGACCAATGCCAGCATAATTGCCCCAAAATTGGTTTGCAAGGCAGTTTGCTGATAAAGATCGGCCAGAATGGTCTTGGGATTAGTATCTCGTTTCAGTTCAATGACAACCCGCATTCCAGTGCGATCGCTCTCGTCTCGAAGATCGGCAATACCCTCCAAACGCCCCTGATTGACTAACTCGGCCACTTTTTCGATCCAAGCAGACTTATTCACCTGATAAGGCAACTCAGTGACGACAAGCGCTTGTCCTTCCCTTTGCCGCCGCTTTCCCAAATAAACTGTCTCTACCTTAGCAACTCCTCGAACGGGAACAATTCCCCGTCCCGTGCGATAAGCTTCAATAATTCCTGCCTTGTCTACAATTTCTCCACCCGTCGGAAAGTCAGGCCCTGGAATAATCTGCCACAGCTTCTCATTGGTTAATTGAGGATTATCAATCAGAGCAATCAATCCATCGACAACTTCTCCTAAATTGTGGGGAGGAATATTAGTTGCCATTCCCACCGCAATCCCCGTACAGCCATTGAGTAATAATAGAGGGAGTTGGGCTGGTAAAACGACTGGCTCTTGTTGAGAGTTGTCAAAGTTGCTCGTAAAATCAACAATGGCTTCGCTAATGTCGCCCAACATGGCCTGATGAGCGATGGGAGATAGTCGAGTTTCGGTGTAGCGCATGGCCGCTGGCGGATCGTCGTCCACCGAACCAAAATTACCGTGACCTGCCAGCAAGGGATAGCGACTAGAAAAATCTTGCACCATTCGCACGAGAGCATCATATACTGCTTGATCTCCGTGAGGGTGATATTTTCCTAGTACATCCCCAACTACGCGGGCGCATTTGCGATAAGGTCTATCTGGGGTTAACCCTAGTTCGTACATAGCATATAAAATCCTTCGGTGGACGGGTTTCAACCCATCGCGTACATCGGGTAACGCACGTCCCACGATCACGCTCATGGCATATTCGAGATATGACCGTTCCATTTCCACATGAAGAGCCGTGGGTATAATTTGACCAGTCGTCAATAAATTTAGCTGTTTTGCCATGAGTTCTTCTTTTCCAATTCAACAAAAACGCCAACCAAGGGGGGGAATAGCTCCCTTCCTACCATAACTCCCCTGAGTAAGCGCTATGACAACCGTTCTGATTGTAGAAGACGATCCCATCAATTACCGTGTTTTTGCCAAAATTCTTACGAAACGCGGCGGTTTAGAAGTAAAAGGAACTGAAGATGTAGAAGAAGTCATGAGAATTGCTCACGCCAGAGAAGTAGATGTGATTTTGATGGACGTTTCTCTTGCTCGCAGCGTTTATCAAGGTCAAGCAGTAGACGGCATTAAAATTACTCAAATGCTGAAATCTAATCCGCAAACCGCTTCCTTGCCAGTGATTCTCGTAACGGCTCACGCTATGGAAGGGGATCGAGAAAATTTTCTCAGACAGAGTGGCGCTGATGGATACATCTCCAAGCCTGTTGTGGATCATCAACAGTTTATCGCTCAGATTTTAGAAGTGGCAAATAAAAAGAAAAATTAGTCATTGAAGGCAGAAGTTCAGTAGTGTAGGTTAGGCTTTGCCTAACTTAGG
>CAYTUO010000581.1:0-2128 GCA_964441015.1 uncultured Pleurocapsa sp. | reverse complement strand
GTTGAGTAATTTCTCCTAGCGCTAAACTGCCACTACTCGGACAACGCCCTTTGCGACCGGATTCTAGATAAAGATAATCGCAAATTAACTCGTCTAATTGAGTCGTCGTGTCGATCTTCCAATCTTCTAAGCAAACTCCGGTTAAAATTGCGCCTTGAAAGTTTGTACTTCTTGCTTGCGCGTGTACCAGAGAAACGCCCGTCAAATCGGCTCCTATCAGGTTAGCTCCCGTTAGATCTGCCCCACTCAAGTCTGCATCGGTTAGGTCTGCTCCAGTAAAATCGGCTCCAGTCAGGTTAGCCTCTCTAAGGTCTGCTCCAGTCAGACAAGCCCATTTTAAAGACACTTGAGAAAGATTGGCTCCTCTAAGATTGGCACTCGTCAAGGAAGCTCGACTCAGATCGGCTTGGGTTAGGTCTGCTCCGATGAGGGAAGCGTTACAGAGAAAGGCTCTTCTGAGATCGGCTTGGGTTAGGTCTGCTCCGCTCAGATCTATGCCACTGAGTAAGGCTCGTCTGAGAGACGCTCGTCTCAACTGTACGCCCGCTAGACTAATAATTTCACCCTCGCCCTTTCTCCACTGATTCCAGGCCTCGACATCCTGTTTGAGTAAGCTTAGATAATGTTTGATTTCCATTCTTTTTAAGGAGTATTCACCGGACAAATCGCTGAAATCATCAAAATTACAGCTAAAACCAGAAGAGAAAAATGTTTTGCTGTTTAAATCAATCATCAAGGATTGAAAGGGAAAGGGCAGTGATTTCATGCCAGAGAGGGGTGTGATCTTCGCCATAGTCCGTCGAAGAAGGCAGAAATCTGGAGTTCTACAAAATGAGATTCAGAATTCAAAGATAAACAATGGAAGCCAGTATGTCAGTCCCTTAGCAAGTAGAAATCGAAAATTTAATCGAGCAGTTTAAGCGTTGTCAAAGTGGAAAATAGTAGAAAGTGGCTGCAAATTTCAGTTGAGAAAGAATGCTGCTTGCCATCTTCTGTAAAATTTCTTATAGCGACGTTAAGAGTTTCGATCGCCCTTAGTTCGCTGGCTCATTCAGTTAATACCATTGAATTAAAGGCTCATATTGATGGGCAGGAGCGATCGCCATGATAAACCGCAATTTTTTTAACTCGGTTAACTCGTCCGAAACCAGACCGGAAAATCCTTCACAAGAAGTTTTGTTAGCCGATTTGCTCGGAACAGAAGACGCTGACTTAATGTTTGAGGGTTTGGTTGACCGCGATACGGGAATGGGACGAACCCTAGAAAAATTAAATTACGCTAGGCACTCCGGTGGCGACGTGACGGGGGGCGATCTCGACGATGACTGGTATCAAGCTGAAGTGGTAGGAGAAGAAGCCGTCGGCGGACAAACCCCTACACCCGACCAAAACGTCACCGAACAACTCCTTCAGTCAATGGGAATTGCTTCTACCGATGGGGCACCCATACGCACTAGAGATAAGTTAGAAGGGCGCGATCGCCTACGATGGGAATTAGAACCCGAATCCTCAGAAGATTACTGGGAGCGTTTTGAATAGACAATCCCCATCTTAGGGACGGCGTAGAAAAATAATTGTCAATTAGGTTGGCTGGCTTTGTGTTGCGCGAATTTTTCGAGTCTTGAGATAGATGTTTTCTGGGGGGAGTTCAGTTAAGCTATAACCTAAATCTAAAACACAACTTGAAGAAAACTGAGCAACAATCTCGATCAGTCGAATAGGAAATGATGACACAAAACAACCTAATTGGCTTGAGAGGAATCGATCCCAAAAGCCCTGACGTAGTAGTGATAGAGTTGCGATCAGAACAGGAAACGGTAAAAGCCCTACAAGCGCTGCAAGAGCGAAAGATGGTAGTGCTGACTCTCAACCGATTGAGTGCCGAAAAAGCGCAACGGGTGGTTGATTGGATGGCAGGTGGCACCCAGGCAATAGACGGTCGCACCCTATGGATTGGAGAACAAACCTTTCTGTTTGCGCCTAGTAGCGTTCAAATCACTGCCCCCAAAGCGATGTCTCACCCCGTTTCTCCGAGATTAAAGATAGAGAAGCAGGGGACAAGGGGACAGTGACCAGTTACCAGTTATCAGTTACCAGTTATCAGTTACCAGTTATCAGTTATCAGTTA
>CAYTUO010000580.1:0-2137 GCA_964441015.1 uncultured Pleurocapsa sp. | reverse complement strand
CTCCATCAGGATTATTTTCTCTTGCTAAAGGGTTGTTGCGATTTTCTTCTAAATCTTTGACTAATTCTGGCGTTAATCCAGGGGCAATAATCACAGTTGTTTGTCTGGCAACTGAGTTAATTTGAGCAACAGAAAGTTCTGCCCAAGCAGGCGCAGTAACAAGATAACTGAGTAGAATTACCCCTATAGAGGTTAATTTCTTCTTGAAAGAAAGCATAATTAGAATCAATAGAAACTCTATACTTTTCTATGTTAAGCTTTCTATTTTTAAACCGAATAGGGATAATTGGTCGCTGTTCACTCAAAAAGATACCCCCCCAACCTTAATAGATTGGAGTGGGATACCTAAAGTCGTCGATAGTTTTAGCGATTGCCGACAGCCGCTACAGGGGTTTTGCCTTGAGGCTGGAGAAAGCGTAAGCTGGGAAAGAGAAAGTGATTCTCTTCAACGTATTGAGCGCCGAATAAGCCTTTTTCTGCCCAAAAGTATCTATCCGTTGTATGCTCGTTTCGTTTGACAACTAATAACGCCGGAGGCTGAATTCCTAGCGTTTGAATATACTTACGCGCGGCAGTTACAGGTTTATCTTCGCCACTTTCAATACTATACTGGGGTACTAATTCCAGAATTTTACGTCCTTCTTGGCGGCGGCGACTTTTGCGTTTCCGTTTTCTTGCCAACCCTATTACCTCCTATTCTGGCTACTCGCTGTAATCATAGTTACAAAAGCCGTGGCAATTATATCCGGTTGAGTTGAGAAAATCAACTATCTCTCAGAAACTCATTGGCGATCGCCTTAGTTTAAAAGATAAGCTATATCCGACTTTACGTTATGGTAACAATATGACCGGCAAAATAATTGATAAAAAAATTAATTTCTATTAAAAATACTTAATAATTAATCGAACAGGATTTAAATGTCTCGTTCCCGTCCTATCTTCATTCCTCCCAGTTCAGAATTGATCGCGCTGTGTCAATCTCAAATCGCGCTACTGACTCAGTGGCTAAAGGCTGATTGGAGTGCCGTATACTTAACGGAAGGAATTTTAGAGGGATCGGATACTCATTTGATTCCTATTGCCATTTATCCACAGACAGAGTCGGTTTGGCAATCTGAGGCGGGTTTGAATGTCTTACCGGAAAATTGGAACAGAATTACTTCATCGATTCCTTTGCTGTTAGGTTCATCATCCGAAGCAAGTAATCAATCTCATAGCGATGCTCAAATTGATTCTCCCCAATCTATCTGGAAAGTTTCTTCTTCAAGAGGACGACACCAAATCGTTTTTCCTTTGATGGACGAAGATAGGGTGATGGGATTATTGGTAACGGGACGCAAAAATCGAGCATGGAATCGGAAAGAATTGGGTCAGATCGAAAACATTGCCAAAACGATCGCACTTGCCTGTCTTTTGGATCGACAGCAAAGTTGGTATCAGCAACAGTTAAGTCAACAGTCCAAAATTCGTCGCTTAGAAAGAGACAGATTAGATAGTTTACTACATCAATTACGCAATCCTTTAACCGCACTGCGAACTTTTGGGAAATTGTTATTAAAACGTCTCATACCAGGCGATCGCAATCAATCGGTCATCCAAGGCATTTTACGAGAAAGCGATCGCTTGCAAGAATTACTGCAAGAATTTGAAACAGATCTTGACGTGACTGCTAGTGACGCTGAAACAGTAACTCTAGATACCAACGCCTTATCTTTACCCGAAGCGTCTTCTTTTGCCGATTCTCCTTTATTCTTATTGGGGAATTCTCTAAATCTAGAACCTATAAACGTTAAAGATGTATTAGAACCTTTGTTAGTTTCTGCGGGCGCGATCGCTCAAGAAAGAGAGATTCATCTTAGTGTCGATCTTGGCGATCATTTACTCCCCGTGCAAGCTAATTTTAGAGCCTTGCGAGAAGTATTAAGCAATCTCATCGATAATGCGCTTAAATACACTCCTACAGGGGGAACTATTCAAATCGAAGCAGGATTGGAACAAGCTGACGGAACAAAAAATTGGCAAGGAATTGCTATTCGCGATACGGGTTATGGCATTCCACCAGAAGATCAAGCGCATATTTTTGAGCGACATTATCGCGGTGTTCAGTCACAAGGAAACATTCCAGGAACTGGATTAG
>CAYTUO010000579.1:0-2141 GCA_964441015.1 uncultured Pleurocapsa sp. | reverse complement strand
GATTTTCTCGGCGAAGATTGCTTAAAAACTTCATTGAACGCTGATACATTTTG
Organism: uncultured Pleurocapsa sp.; assembly: GCA_964441015.1. Lineage (GTDB taxonomy): Bacteria > Cyanobacteriota > Cyanobacteriia > Cyanobacteriales > Microcystaceae > Hydrococcus. Next base: position 2,088 of record CAYTUO010000579.1, on the reverse strand, counting down.
CCCTTCTTTTTAATTAACTAATCATCGATTTTTACAATTGCTTGTTTTTCTAATTTGATAGGCAATTAACCAACTAATAAATTTTCTTCAGGATATTGCAGAAAGCTAGGACGGGGATCGCCTACAATTGAAGCCATTAAAAGGATAACGCCTACTCTCCCAGTATACATGACGGCGACTATTACTAATTGGGATAAGGGAGAGAGACTGGCCGTAATTCCCATCGATAAACCTACCGTGCCAAAAGCTGATATGACCTCAAAGAGAATGGGTAGCGAACTCAGGTGGTCTTCAAAGGAAGAGATGATCAGAGTAGCCAGAAAAATGGTTATTGCCGAACCAAAAACGACGGTAACTGCTTTTAAAAGAAGAGGCATCGGTACTTTTCTCTGATATAAAATTATCTCTTCATGACCGCGTAAAACTGAGCGAGTACAACCGCTAATAATTCTTAATGTGGTTGTCTTAATTCCGCCTCCCGTACCACTAGGACTCGCTCCAATAAACATCAAAATCATCGTCAAAAATAGTCCCTCAATTGACATTTTTCCGATGTCAATGGTGTTAAAGCCAGCCGTTCTCGTGGTTACTGATTGAAACCAAGCGGCTAAAATTTTGTCTTTAAGATTGAGATCTAAAAGCGTGTTTTCGTTGCTCAATTCTGCCACAAGAATTGTTAAAGTACCCAAGATTAAAAGAACCATAGTGGTGCTAGTCACTACTTTGAAATTGAGAGAGAAACAAAATCGTTCTTTCTTGCGTTGTATTTTATGCAGTATCCATAAGTAAAGCTCAATAATCACTTGATAGCCAATTCCGCCAAAAATAATCAGTCCCGTAATGGTTAAATTGATAATAAAAGAAGATTGATAACCTATTAAATTATCTTTAAATAAACTAAACCCCGCATTATTAAAAGCACTAATACTATGAAAAATTGATAACCAAAGTCCTTTTTCTACGCCATGATCTTTTGCAAAAATGTAAAGCATTAAAAAAACGCCAGTAATCTCAAAAATTAGCGTTGTCGCAAGAATTGACTTAATTAAATTTTGACTGCCTTGTAAAAAAGGGCGATCGAAAGATTCTTGAATAGCAAATCTTTGTTGTAGATCGAATTTTCGCCCAATTAATAACATTAAGAAGGTAGTAAGCGTCATGTAACCTAGTCCTCCGACTTGAGCTAACAGCACAATAATTAGCTGTCCCCAAAAGGAGAAATAAGTACCAGCATCGACGACACTTAATCCCGTAACGCAAACAGCAGAAGTCGAGGTAAATAACGCCACAATAGGGTTATTCCAACTTCCATCGCTAGTGGAAAAGGGAAAGATAAGTAATAGAGTTCCCACGGCGATGACAGCAATAAATCCAAGGCAAATTGTTCGAGAAATTGTCATGCAATTTTAAAGAGTATCTTTTACGGTTTCAATGAATTTTAGCAACAAAATAATCCAGAAAAAGATCAATTACTATGCTTGCTGCATCCTTCTTTATCTGTGCCTCTGGGCGAGATAAAAAACTTCCCCTGAAAATTAGTTACCTCAATCGAATTAATTAACTCCGATTCCCGTTCCATTACTATTAAATTCCTTGACTGTCTGCTCGGATAATTCGTGAGTTGTCATCGCCTGCAATAGACTTAAAGGCAAGGTGAGATGATGCGCTCCGGCGACTATAGCAGCAGCAGCTTCTTGGGGAGATTTCAGACTGGCAGCTAGGATTTCTGTATCGCTCCCTTGCAAGACTGCCGCCATGTCTCGTACCAATGCTAACCCATCCCCTAATAATTTGCTGGCACGATTGACGTAAGCGATCGCATATTTTGCACCTGCTTCCCGCGAGACTGCTGCTTGTGCTGCACTATAAATTGCCGTCACCGCACACTTAATTTCCCGCGACAGACAAGCGACTACCTGAAACCCCACTGAAGTCGCCGGAACCTTTAGCACAGTTTTCTCGCCAATCATTGCAAATGCCTGCTGTCCTTCCGCTAACATCCCATCAAAATCAGAAGCAGTCAATTGATAGTAGAGTTCGCCAGGACTAATCGCAGCGAGTTGTTTTAATGTCTGTTGGGGCGATCGC
>CAYTUO010000578.1:0-2166 GCA_964441015.1 uncultured Pleurocapsa sp. | reverse complement strand
CATTTATCTGGGAAATTCCTTTGGCAGTTTTCTCTTTTTTCTTTTACAAAGCCATGAAATTTTTCATTGGCAATCTTTACACGCTTTATCTTTCAATCGATAAAAAAAAGACTTCTCAATGGCGAGTATTATCAGCAGAAAATTTAAAATCTCCCCTCAGCTTACCCGTCTTAATGACAAAGGGGCCTCGCTGGAATACTCACGCTATCATTGGAACGTTGGGGCCTTTTTCCGTTAAAGAATCAATTGCTATCGATCTAGAATCGGCGAATCATTCTGCTAGATCTTGGATTGCTGTTATTTACAGTTTTCCCGATTATCAAACAATAGCTAGTCTTGAGTCTAATAAACTTGAATCTCAAGAAAAATGGGTATCTTTGAAATTGAAACCTGGAAAATATAGTATAGGTTTAAGATATTACCATTGGCTCGATCAAGTTAATTTACCTGCTGTTCAAGTAGATGGAACAGAATTTGTAAATAGGTTACCCATTCCTTCAGATATTAATGATTTTTACTACGATTTAATTAAACGTAAAAATGGGTTTTATTTAGCACTTCATTACTATATTTTTACGATTTTGCGACTGCGGAAGTGGTTGCCAGAATCCTTTGTTAGAAATGAATATTTACCCGTAGGTGCCCCAGATACGGAATTTTTATATGGTTACTTAATGCGAGGACAATCCTTGCAGATTGAAATCCATTCTGCGATCGCAACAAATTATGATTTTTACTTGACCTTATACGATCGCTCTAGCCTTCCTCTGTTTTGGAGTCGAATAGAAGATGAAAAATATACTACTCAACCAATCGAAAATAATGGTTTTTATTTAATTCGGATACGTCCTAAATCCAATACAGTTAGTAATTTATCTATTAAATCTCACTTAGAAGATGAAAATAGTTTAGCCCAACGTTTGTTTGTAGTTGCGCTCTTTGCGCAAAAGTAGGAAAGCACCACCCTTAACGTTATTTTCGGTGCGTTACGCTGACGCTAACACACCCTACGATTTATGTTGATGTTTGAGTGCGATGCGCTTTTTTGGGTTGGGGGGAGTGCGATCGCACCGATCTTTTAAGGTGTATTAATGATAATGTAACGCCCCTACACTAGGCTTTTTCTGGCCGATTTCGGCGATTTTTGGGGAAAAGATGCGGGAAATCACTGAGATCGTCAATTGTTTGGGGCGCTGGATAAATTTCGCTGGGTTCAGCCATTACCTGATCGAGATATAATTGAAAAGCTTCCTCATCTTCCCGATGTTCGAGAATATAAGCGCGTAATTCTTGACGACTCATTGCTTCAAACTTCGACTTCATCAGACATACCTCCAACGACCATTGGGAAAAATTACAATTTGGGGGTGGAGAGGGCGATCGGTGTTTTAGGTTTTGAAAAGGCGATCGCTCTTGTAGGATGGGTTCCTTTTAAAGCTTAAACTTAGAGGGCTTATCATAGTGCAAGATACAGTGGACATCTTAAGGAGATTGTCATGAAAGCGGAGTTAACAGCCATCATTGAGGCAGCAACGGAAGGGGGATACTGGGCTATTTGCCCTGAAATTCCCGGTGCGAATGGTCAAGGCGAAACCATTGAGGAAGCTAAAGAAAGCTTGAAAAGTGCTATTCAACTGATTTTTGAAGATCGTTTGGCAGATATCCGAAGGGGGCTACCGAAGGAGGTGATCGAGGAGACTATCTCGATTCCATGAAACGTAAAGAATTAGAAAAAAAGTTGCGGAAAGCTGGCTCTACCGATAGCAACTTCGGGCATAACCGCATCTTACGGCAAACTTCAGCCAAACTTGAACTTCTGCGGCTTCTGATTCACAGTCATTCAATTTGGCTAAGAACGCTGCTTTATATCGGCGCTTCCTCCAAGCTTCTGCGAGATTAGCACAAACCGAACGAGATGAACGGCGAATTTGGTCAGTAAGAGAGGATCGTTCTTCGACAGGAAACTTCTTTGACAGATCGAAGATTTGCATGGCAGCCTCGAATGCTATCTGATAGACCTCCAAATCTTCGTGGGTTTTTGCCTTCTTCCTCTTTTCCATCACTCAATCTCCCCGTCTCCCCGTCTCCCCGTCTCCCCGTCTCCCCGTCTCCCTTACTTTAACGCTTGTTTTCAGACTTCCCGTGAAAAGTAAGACATTCACTTGG
>CAYTUO010000577.1:0-2173 GCA_964441015.1 uncultured Pleurocapsa sp. | reverse complement strand
TCCCTCGGTTGGCAGGGACTTCTCCAGCACTGGGCATAAAAGTTCGTTATTATCGCTTTGGGAATTGCTAAATCCACTCATTTCTTCACCTCATTAATTAAGAACTTACTGAGGATTAGTTTCTTGATTTACAAAACTGAATTCTGAGGCTTGCTAGTAATCGAAAGGTTTCCTGAAAAGTTGCTCGAAAAATCTAAAATACAAAATTTTAATTCTAATTTAACTCTCAATAAGAGGGGGTTTAAATCCATTTCCAGAGACAAAATGGATTTATCCATTTTGAGGCGAATCTTGGAAAACTATATTTCTTTCAACAAAAATTGATTTTTTTCTGCTATTTGTCGTTTATCGGCAAAAATTCCATTTTTTAATAATTCTCCAATAAATCCAGAATTTGAGAAGGAGTTCGCTTTGCTCATCTGTTAATTGCAAAACTTCTGAAAAAGCCTTGATAAAATCTTGAGAAGGAAATCTATTGCTCTTTTGGCTAGGGTTAAAATATCTGTAGAGCGACTCCCGATTTAAATAGAACCCTTTTGCTTGCAACTTTTGATAAAGTTCAATTATGCTAACTCCTTTATCCGACAAAATCGCTCTTAGAAAATAGCTAAGATTTAGCTGATGATAATCTCGAATAATTTTAAAGATTTTCTCTGCGATTTGAAAGCGATCGGATGGATTTTTTGGCATAGTTTCCTCCAGGGTGAGCGAGCAGGAAATCAGATCGAGTCCGTTTAATTAGTCAGAATATGTAGTGCGAGCGTCCCGAAAAGCGAGCAAGATGCTCGCACTAAGTATTACGGTTGTTCAACCGGATTTGATATCAGCAAAAATTTTGAAATAATACTTTCTCGATCGTGTGATTTACCTAGTCAACATCAAAACCTAAAATAAGACGAGTTTAGATAACGAAGTAGAAAAGAATTAACCTTCAAGAACTAAACAGGGATTGCTTTCCGGTTTGGTTACTCTCATTTCGATGTAGGAAGAGAGGAACGTGGACTCGTACCGACAAATTGGAATTCTGGTCATAACATCTATATCCCCGTAGCGGCTTTTAATTTTTTCTAGTAGAGTTTGCAGGGTAGATAGTTTCATGGCTGACTCTCCTGTTTGACTGTTCCCTCTTGTTGCCTTCTGTCAATCTATATCTCCGAGAAGATGGAGGGTATGCAACAGTAAAACTCCTTGTCCTCTCATCTCACCAGAGAAATCTCTATAGACTCAAATCAAACACTAGATAGAGTCTATTCAACTGAAAACCGCTAGAAAAAATTACTCAATTTTCCTCGTATCGCTTGCTTTTTAAATAGCTCAGTTTAACAAATAAATCCTCCTCAAAAATTTAAGTTGAGGAGGATAAAAAGGTTGTTGGCATGGCACTGTTCATTGTTTTGTTAATCCCAGCATACCCAGTAGTAGCTCCCATCGGGATAAATCTCGTAATAGCAATAGTTATAAGCTACTTGCTGCTCTTGAGGAGACTCGGACACTTGAGGAAGTGGCTGTGATGGAATGGGAAAAGTAGGTTCGGGATTGAAAGGCTCGAAATTCTGAAACTCAGAAGTTAAGGCGCTAGCTTTAGCGGGTATTGTCAAGGCTAAAGAGCCTGCGGTCAGCAATCCTAGAACTGCGGTGGCGACTAGCTTTTTCATGATTCATCCTCCTGAGAGATTAAACAGTTGTGTCGGTTGTCTGTTACGAACGTTTGATTTCTTTCGTTCTGTGAATTTATATCTCTGAGGAGAAAGAAGGTATGCAAAATCAAAAATCATTTTTGGCTTTTTCCCATCACTATTTTTTCCCTGAGAAAACAAAAAGGAAGCTTTTTGGCTTCCTTTTTTATTGCTGAGTCAATCTAATTTCTTCCTGGAGGGGTATAGACTTATCTAGTACCTGGTAATTTTTTAGTTGCCGTACCAGCTATGGCTATTCCTGCTGAGAGAAGGAGAATAGGAACTCCTAAACTCTCACCAGTTTCATAGGCAGTCTCGTAGATTTCATCTGAGGTTTTTCCTTTTAAGGTTCCCTGGTAACCTACAACTGTTCCCAACAAATAACAGGAACCCAAATAAAGACCAAGAAACCAGAGAAAACCAATCATCATGTTTTTCATAAACCTGCTCTACAAAACTTAGCTAAACTTTTTCAAGTCTCACTATTCAATCAAGAT
>CAYTUO010000576.1:0-2186 GCA_964441015.1 uncultured Pleurocapsa sp. | reverse complement strand
GCCTCTGCAAAAACTGTACCATTTGTCAAATACTTCTACTGGACTGCCTCTCTAGGACTCTAGGCAGAAGAGTAATAGAAATTATCAAGAAAAATACTCTCCAAAAATGAATTAATTAATCGATTAAGTTGAGAAAATAAACGACAAAATAATCTAATTATTTTAGGTTTAAAGAAAACAACTAGCCAAGGTTTTAAAAGATTTAAGTATCAAAAAGGTTGAATAAATAGACGTAAATTATTTATGATATTTTTCCAGCCTTTGCCTTCATCCCACCTCGGATGTTTTTTGATTTCTTCTTGGCTGATGTCGTCTAAACCTAAATTATCTTTCCTTTCTTTATTTAATTGTTCTGACTGTAAGCTTACCATTAAATAAGCACTCATGACTATTTCCCACCATTTTTCAATTCTGCTATAGTCAGTTACTCGGAAATCAGCCCAACAAGCGTTCATTTTTACCTGCCGACCGAGCCTGAATGCATTCAGGTATAAGTTGATAGGTTAGACGCGATCGCTATCACTCACCAATAAGCTTTGCGTCAAGGATTGTCGATTAAATTATCACTCCTCTGTCCTATCGCCCTCACAGTTAAACGCTTGCCAATCAAGGACTATAGAAAGTGTAAGCAAGCTGTTGAGGAAAAAAGATGTTACCAGTTATAGGAGCCGACCAAAATCTAGAAACTGCCGTACTGAAATTGTTGGAACGCTATAGCTTAGAAGATATTACAGAAACTCTCTACAACTATACAAACGTGCAAGCTTCCTTAGCCAAAGTCTTGAATCAAAAAGGGGCAGCAACTAAATGGGAGCATCAAGCCGCATTTCTCACAAAGAAAGCGGTCGCGGAAGCTGAAAGCCTTGCTCAGTATGAATTTTACCTCGATTGAAGCCCATCTCCCTCAACAACAGTGTGTTCTGAGAATTTAACCATTCATCATCATCAATTAGACTTTGAATAAAAAGAAATTTTATTTGCGTAAATATTACGCAAATAATAATTAGGATACTAGAAATCGGGAGGGAAACAGGATAAAATTATCTATAATTTAGTAATAAAAAACGAGGTAAATAAATTCAGTTTATGACTCATATTTCTTCAAAAAACATGAGCGATAAACTCAACTTTGGGAGGCTAAAAGGAAGAGAAGTAATTGCTGATTTCTCAGGAGGTAGAATTACCTCAGATGCGGGAATTGTGTGGATATCTGAATTAGATAAAAAGCTAAAAATCACGGCTCGTTTTGCTCAATGTTTTCAAGATTATCGGCATTCCTCTTATGTAGATTATCCGATTCATCAATTGCTCGCGCAAAGAGTTTATGGCATCGTTTTAGGTTATGAAGATGTCAATGACCATGATAAATTACGAGAAGTTCCAGCCTTGGCGATTGCTCTAGAAAAGCTAGATTTTATTAATTCAAAGACAGGTGTTTTAGCAGGAAAAAGTACAATCAACCGATTAGAATATTGTCCCGAAACAATTATAAATCAGGAAGAAAGTCGTTACAATAAAATCGAGCCTAGCCCCAAAGAAATTGAAAGAGCATTTGTTGAAATTTTTCTCAATTCTTATCAAAAACCTCCCAGACAAATTATTTTAGACATGGATGTCACTGATGACCAAGTACATGGAAATCAAGAGGGCGCGTTTTTCAATCCTTATTATAAAGGAGTATGTTATGCGCCTTTATACATTTTTTGTGGGCATCATTTATTAGTAGCTAAACTCCGCTCTTCCAATGTAGATCCAGCCGCAGGAGCTTTAGAAGAATTAGAGAGAATTATCGGAATTATTCGAGAAAAGTGGAAAGAGACGCACATCATAGTTAGAGGTGATAGTGCTTATGCTCGTGAAGAAATCATGAAATTTTGTGAGGCTCAGTCAGGACTTGATTATGTTTTAGCAATGGCAACTAACAATCAATTAAAATTACGAGCATCAGATGTAATCCAGAAAGCTAAGAATGATTATGAACAAAGACTTGAACCAGTTACTGAATTAATGGAAGACCTTTTTTCTAAGGATGAAGACTTAGAATTAGTTAGCAAATTAGTTCCTAATTCAACTTGGTTTCGTTCTCTATGTTATCAAACTGAAACATCTTGGAGCCGTCAAAGAAGAGTCGTAACCAAAGTTGCCTATGGTGGTGAGGGGTTAAAAATTCGTCATGTTGTCACTTC
>CAYTUO010000575.1:0-2189 GCA_964441015.1 uncultured Pleurocapsa sp. | reverse complement strand
CGCCTCTGACTTCTGCTCTTGTTTTGCTAGAAGCTGTACCTTGACGAGCATTGGCTAGGTGCCGCACTAAAGCTCGATGGACGATATGAGCGGCATTGTTTTCTTTAGCCACTCGCATTTCAAGGGTTGCTTTTCCGACCTCTTCCCCTTGCCAGTTTTTAACGACGCACTCAACCATAATCAGTTATCAGTTATCAGTTATCGGTTATCAGTTCTAACTGTTGGCTGGTTATTTCCCCACTTTTTTCGCAGGTGTAATACTCAACAAAGAACCGGGTTTGCCGGGAACGGCTCCTTTGATTAGCAGTACGTTGCGTTCTGTGTCAACGCGCACGACTTGTAGCCTGCGGATGGTGACTTGAGTACCGCCATAACGTCCCGCCATTCTCTTTCCTGGAAATACGCGACCTGGAGTAGTTCCTGCACCGGTCGAACCAGGAAGGCGATGGTTTTTAGAACCGTGAGTCATCGAACCCCGTTTAAAATTATGGCGTTTTTGATATCCAGCGAAGCCCCGACCAATGGTCTTTCCAGCCACATCAACCCAATCGCCTGTATTAAAGATATCAGCTTTGATGGCATCTCCCAGGTTATATTGCGAGGGGTCATCAAGACGATATTCTCTCAGGTGACGCAAGGGCGGTGCCCCAGCTTTGCTCAAATGACCGAGTTCTGGTTTGCTGAGCGCTTTTTCTTTGACTTCCTGATAGCCAACTTGGATGGAACGGTAGCCATCAGTTTCGGATGTTTTGACTTGAGTGACGGTGCATGGGCCCGCTTGAACGACTGTCACTGGAATGGCGACTCCAGTTTCTTGGTCAAAAATTTGGGTCATGCCGAGTTTGGTACCCAGGATACCGAGAGCCACGGATTTTCCCCTCTACTTGCTAGACAACAGTTTTTTTATAGCAGTACGAGCGCAATCTCATAAGCGGAGTTTATCCGCTTTACTAGTTTGCCAGGACGATAATTCGTCTTTTTAAGCTAGATCGAATAGAATCTTGACTGCATTTTCGACCAGATAAGCTGGTCTTGTTTGATTGGGTTAACCTGCCTTTCTTGGAGACTTAAGAGATTTTTCTCTCAGTATCTCTAAGAGGCGAGCGACATCCGTTAGCGATTGGTTGTTGCAGGGATGTCTCGTGACCAAGAAGTCACGATCAAACAGTATAAACTATTACGCTAGTAAAGATCAAGTGAGCAAAAATTGAGAATTCAAAATTCAGAATTCTGCCTTTTCAAAATTTTTCTCGCAAAAAATTGGCAATACGAGCGGCCGCACCCGATTTTCCCAGCCTTCGCCGTCCATTTTCGTCAATTTGCTGCCAGCGATCAGGATCTTGCAGGAGAGATTGAATCGCACTGGCAACTTGTTGAGGTTTTTGTACTAGGATAACAGAACACCCTAAAAGGCGAGTTTGAGATTCGGCGAAAGCATAGGTAAATTGAGGGCCTTGGCCAGGAATTGTAATCGCGGGTTTACCTAAACCGACAAATTGTTCAATTGCTGTTCCTGCCATCGCGATCGCTAAATCAGCCGCCTGTAAACAGTCCGAATAGGCATTTTGAGAGAGTACTAGCGTGGCGTTGTTTAGAGCAAAAACTAAGGCGTTGGGATCGCCAATGGGGATTTCAACACATTTTAATGGCTGAGGGTGCCAACCTTGCTCGAGCAAATAATCTTGGAAAGGTTCGAGGGACAAAGCAGGCGCGATCGCCGCTAAAAACATGACTGACTGACGATTATTAATCCTGGCAGGGTATTTTGTCGAGAAACTTTTCTTATAAAAAGTAGAAATCACCTCTGTCGTTGCTGTTATTATCGTCTGCCAATTTCGCTGGGCTTCTGGCATTCTCGATCCTGGAAGTAAAAGAATCTTAAAAAAGCTATTGTGAATCGTAAATTGTGAATTATTAATTGTGAAGTCAATCCCATCCATCATCGGATTGCCCAAATCGAAGGCAGGGATTGACCATTGTTGTAAAATTTGGGTTGTTAGCGTGTCTCTGGGAAAGACTGCCTTGCAGCGAGGACGACTCATTAAACAGCGTTCCCACGGCAAATAAACCGAACCCAACCAACGCTCTAATCGAGAGGTTTGAGGCAACCAACCGCCTTCATCGCGGATATAGTATTCTGATTTTGCCGTTCCTACGAAGGCATATTCAGCACCGCTCAACCAAGCAAA
>CAYTUO010000574.1:0-2189 GCA_964441015.1 uncultured Pleurocapsa sp. | reverse complement strand
TGGCGCACTGTTACTAAAAAGGGCAAGGATTACCAGGAAGCCTATTATCAATATGAGTTTTGGAAGAAGGGCGATCGCCTCGTCAAGTCAAGCAAATACATTCCGAAGAGACTATTAAATAGAGTGCAGGAGCTAGATGCCCAAAAAGCACCAGTCAGAGAAATTTTGAAATTACTAGGGGTGATGAAATGAGTAACCGCGATCGCACTCAAACCCATCCCAGGAAATTTGCAATGACCAAACCGATAATTACTCCTGCTGTGCCGCTCAAAGTAGGTTGTATAAAGTACCAGTCGGATTGGTTAAGTGTAGCTGTATAAACTTTGGCACGATTGGTTAATTGCATGGTTGAGAGTCTCCTGAAATCTTAGAAGTTTTAATAGCTTTCTCGCTCGGACGAGTTATGCTTTGAGTGAGGATGCGATCGCCCTCAGAGGGCGGTGGCAAAGCGATCGCGCTTACGTGCAATAGGAAGTAATGTCTTCGCCACACTGGTCAGCAAGAAAACAAAGGGCACGAAAGCGCAGCATCATCAATTGTTCGTACAGAGGATTGAGCTTACAAAGAGCAGGAATGCGAAAAATGACCCGACCCCATAGACGAATTTCACGAGCAAAGGGACAAGTTGCAGGAATCAACTTAACAATGCGACGTGCTAGACGTTCTTCATCAATCTCAGTTGCTTCAATCCATTGTTTGAGAGACTGTAATACAGATAGGGATTGATATTTGTTTTTTTGGGTTAGAGTCGCCATCATGATCGTTCCTCCTTCTCCTGCTATTTCTTAATAGGTCAAGAGAGCGCGACTTATGCACTCAACTTTTAGAGTATTGGGAGTCCCACAGTCATGTCAGTCCCAAGACTATTGGAATTAAAGGGTTTGCAGGATTGCTAATAAGGTTCTTCAGTAGAAGAAAGTAGAATTTGGTACACGAGCGCGATCGCGCCCGAGCTTCATCCACCGCAAACTAAAGCGCAGTTTCTCGTACAACGGATTAAACACCTGACTGGATTAGGTCGGCTCGCACAAAAGATCGTGCAGGCGTTGACGCAATCATCTAAGCAATTGTCACCTAGCATTTCTCCTGGGTCTACAGTCGGTTGGTCGGAGTCGATCGCATTGGCCGCAGCAGAAATAGCCATGAGTGCATCATGAGGGTTATCCATATAAATCTCCTAAAAAATTGAAACAAGCGAGCGTGCGATCGCTCTATTAATGAATACGCTTATTGATTCAGCTTGGCTCTCTCTTTATGGATTAAATGGCGATCGCCCTGATAAGCTCGTCTTATTATTACTATCTAGAATGTTTTGTCAAGCCATCTTTACAATTCGTAAATATATTGTTACATTTATTTATAGAAGGACAGAAGCAACAACAAACAGAGGTAACGCGCTATGTACACCACCGTTAACGAACAAGGTTTGCTCAACAATTACGCTAACGAACCCGATCTGTACTACGCTGTCTATCCCTCACCTGAGCAGCGCCGCAACTATGCACTCAAAGGAGCGATCGCTACCTTATTCGTTACCGCTTTAGTTCTAGTTTCATGGGCAGCTAGCTAAGATTTTTAGGTTTCGATATCTCTTATCAACAATGGATTCTCTTACTTAACCTCGGTAATGCCGAGGTTTTTGCTTTTTGGCTCAATTTATTAATGGTTCTGCGATCGCCTCAAAGTGAAATGCACTCTCAGGGATTTAATCTTGAGAGTTGAGAGAATTGGTTAGTTTATTCAGGTTTTCCGGGGTTAGATAAATACAGCGATCTTCGACTTCATCAAAAATATTGACGTAATTTTCTAGTTTGACCGGACAGGGCAAATGCTGATAATTTTTAACGATTAATTTAGCTTCTTTAGTAAAAACAATTTGTTCTCCAGCAATTTTGGGCAAATCTTCTAGAAAGCAAAGCTGTTGGACTGGTTAAATAAAATAGTGATGTAAGAAGTTGTGTCAGAGTTTTAATGGTTATTGGCATCAAGGAAGCTTCTTTCTTCTCAAAATACTTTTTAAGTATTCATCTAGACAACCAAATTGCCAAGTTAATTATCTTCCAGGAAGGAGCGGCGCTGCGATCGCCCTCTCCTAACCGGGTTGAGTTTTTGCTCCCTCAAAAAAACCGATTTGATTCGCCCCTCTGTTAGCCTCGACACTATACAAATGCAGGCTCGACAGGATATGC
>CAYTUO010000573.1:0-2192 GCA_964441015.1 uncultured Pleurocapsa sp. | reverse complement strand
TCCTCTTGGGACACCTAGTTTGGGCAACTGGTTTCATGTTCCTCATCTCTTGGCGCGGCTACTGGCAAGAGTTAATCGAAACGATTGTTTGGGCGCACGAACGCACTCCTCTGGCGAACCTCGTCCGTTGGAAGGACAAGCCCGTTGCTCTTTCTATCGTTCAAGCTCGTTTGGTAGGTCTAGCCCACTTTACGATTGGCTATGTCTTCACCTACGCAGCCTTCCTAATTGCCTCGACTGCTGGTAAGTTCGGCTAAAGACTACTAATAGCATTCTAGGTAACTAAAACGAATCCCCTGCCTCATGGTAGGGGATTTTGTATAGGAATAAAATCAATAACTGTTGTAAGATGTTTGCCATTGAGCCTTGATAGTGAATGGTTTGCGGTTCAATAGTTGATTATGACAACGCCTGCTCAGGAAGCGATCGCTACCTTAATTGAATTAGCACAAAACGGAGAAATCGACCCTTGGGACGTTCCGGTAATCGAGGTAATCGACCGTTTTTTGAGGGAATTAGGGCTAAGCGATGATGTCGATGCCATCCAAGGACAGGCCAACTTATCCAAATCGGGACAAGCTTTTTTGTGGGCATCAATGCTCGTGTTGCTCAAAGCAGATAGCCTAGCAAGTTTGGAAACCGATGAAGAAGACGTTGAGTTAGAAGAACTAGAGGGAACAGCCCAAGAAAATTCCCAACGCGCTTTACCGACTAACTTAGAACATCGTATTCGCAGGCGAGCCTCGGCACCTCCTCCCCGCAGAAGACGAGTTACCTTGCCTGAATTAATTGCCCAAATCGAGCAAATTGCTGCCGAGATAGACAAAGCCCCGCCAACTTCTTGCTCAATAGAGCGATCGCGCCCTCAATCTCGCCGAGAAACCATTCGCACCATTACTCAACTCGCTCACCAGGAAAATTTAACCGAATTAGCTAGTCGCTTAGAACAGTTTCTCACCTTTGAGCTACCGCAGTTAGCCCCCCAAAGAACGCAGATAGATTTGGAGGAACTCTTAACTTGGTGGAGTGCAAGTTCGGTTAATCAGTTAGCATCTGTTTCAGAAACTTGCAAAGATCGCGATAAAGTTGGGATTTTTTGGGCACTTTTATTGTTGTCTTCCCAGTCCAAAGTAGAGCTATCTCAATCAGAATTTTATCAAGACCTCAAAATCCAACTGGTTCGCTAGTACCGCTTCGCGGAATTCTTTCATTCAAAATTGAAAATGCTTGCACAGTAAGGTTTTTGTCTATGTTGACTGAGTTCTGGATTTCCGCCGTGCTGTGCTAGATCGTTTTGAATTAAAAACAATCTTCCAGATTTCTGTGGGGTAAATGCTAAACTGTGCATTATTATCGTAAAAAATTGCGTCATAGGGTTGAGGGAAAAGTATTGATGAAAGCCATGATTCTGGCGGCTGGTAAAGGAACTCGCGTTCGTCCTATTACTTATGAGATTCCCAAGCCACTGATTCCCATTTTCCAAAAGCCAGTGATGGAGTTTTTGCTAGAACTCTTACGGGAGCATGGCTTTGACCAAATCATGGTGAACGTGAGTCACCTAGCTGATCGCATAGAAGATTACTTTCGCGATGGTCAGCGATTTGGCGTTCAAATTGCCTATTCCTTTGAAGGACGAATTGTTGACGGAAACTTGGTAGGAGAGGCATTAGGCTCTGCGGGAGGATTGCGACGCATTCAGGATTTTAATCCGTTTTTTGACGATACCTTCGTAGTTCTCTGCGGCGATGCTTTGATCGATCTCGATTTAACCGCAGCCGTAAAATGGCACAAAGAAAAAGGCGCGATCGCGACAATTGTCACCAAATCGGTACCCAGAGAAGTCGTCTCTAGTTACGGGGTAGTTGTAACAGACGAAACTGATCGCATTATCGCTTTCCAAGAAAAGCCCTCCGTTGAGGAAGCCCTAAGCACCCAAATCAATACGGGAATTTATATTTTTGAACCAGAGGTCATTGATTTTATTCCACCTAATCAAGAATACGACCTGGGTAGCCAGTTATTTCCCAAGCTAGTCGAAAAAGGAGCGCCTTTCTACGCCGTCAATATGGACTTTGAATGGGTAGATATCGGTAAAGTTCCTGACTACTGGCACGCCATTCGAGCCGTTTTGCTCAGAGAAATTAAAAACGTCAAGATTCCGGGAATCCAGGTTAAACCAGGGATTTACGCTG
>CAYTUO010000572.1:0-2195 GCA_964441015.1 uncultured Pleurocapsa sp. | reverse complement strand
GTTGCCAGAAGTTAACGATTTCGTATCCATGCAAATCGTTTCGGGTGGCGATCGCTTCAATAAGGCATTGAGCCGAGATCCATGTAAAATTCGGCAAGATGGTCTGGAAACCGTTGCTCTATTTAGGTTTCAAAGATTTCTAAAGGGAGATTTATCGCTGCTTCCATCGGCTGCGGGATATTGTGTAAATTAACCACATAATCCCCGTATCGCTTGAGATGCCTTGTCACATAAGGACTCAACGCCTTAACTAATCGATAATTAACCGTTTCTCCCTGTGCCATCAAAGTCTGAATCGCCAAAGACATATCTACTGTATTCTGTAAAATCACCGCACTTGCTACCAAATCGAGGTACTTAAATCGCTTCTCCTGCTCAATCGGGTCATTTTCTGTAATCGCACCATCCTTGCCAAAAAAGACCCAATCCAAAAAATCATGATACTTCTCGACAATATTGGTAATGGCAGTAATTTCGGAACGCATCCTAACGTTAGAAATATAATCTAACAAAAACATCGTCCGTATTACCTTCCCCAACTCCAGAAAAGCTTGATAGAGTCGATTTTTCTTACTGTAACTACCCAATTTACGTAACAAAGTAGAAGGCATAACCTTACCCGCCTTAATCGACAGCACCACCCGCATCAAATCATGATAATGGGTTTTAATTAAATTCCAGTTTGCCACTCTCTTAAATAACGGCTCGATGTATTGATAAGTACTATCTTCACTTGGACGCAGGAAAGCACAATCCTTCCAGTTACGGATACGTGGCATTAGTTTAATTCCCAAAAGATAGGAGATAGCAAACACAGGTCCTGACTGACCGAATCGTATCTGCATACAAAGTATCTGGTTGAATATCAGAAAGATTTTTCAATAATCCATCCAAAATATAGACGGCTTCCCAAACACCGCAAGTAATAAAGTGGGTAAATAAAGCAATGTATTTGTCAGAAACGTGGTGATAGGCAATACCGCCATAGCCCCCATAACGGATATGATATTCGCTGTGTAGATTGTTCTCGTAAATCTCAAACTTACTCCCGTCCGCCGCCGCTTTTTTTCCGGTTCCCCAAATTGACGGTAAGCTAAAACGATTAAAAGCATTAATGATATCCCGAATTGCTGCTTCAATCTTGGAGGTACTGATATGGCGACGGTTGGTATAAGAAATCATATGAGATGTGACCGCACCCCTTGAATGACGAGCAGTTTGATTGGGGCCTAGATTGCATCCATAGCCGAAAGTAGTGAAGATATAGCGTTCGGCTGGCTGCTTGAACTTGGGTTCGCTTCCCGATATTGGACCAAAATGCCTCGTCCAGTTCAACCAATGCTCGACATTACAGAGAATGTCTAAAACACTACGTTCGGGCATCAAAGCACGGATTTTTGCTTCCAATTCTTCTACCTCATTGGGTTCTCCAAGAGATAGAACTCTTTTCAAGACGGGTTCGCCGTTCTTATTAATGGTGAATTGTTTGCCATCTGAACAAATTTTATCTACGGATTCTGCTACCCGTGTTAACTCCTGTTGTAAATAGACAACAAAGCCTTCTGCATTGGCAGGAAATCCAAGACTAAAACCTCTTTTCCATCGACCTGTTTGACAACGAGAGAACGCCAGTGATGGCTGAGAAAATTCAGTTCGATTCCTGATGGCAAATATTTACCGCGCTTGTGTTCGTTATCTAAAACAAACTTGAGAGCATCAATTACCGACTCATCCGCAGAAGTCGAGAGAATATCCAGAGAACGGACTAAGATGCCCCGCCCAATTACCGAGTAGTAGGCTGGCTAAATAACGGCATGGGAGCATCACTCGTTCCTCACTCTGATGATGATGACCTAGAATACCGAAGAAAACGAGCATTACGAGAAGAGAAATTACAGCGTCAGCAGCAACGCCAACTTTCTACCCTATCGATAGAGCAACGGGATAAAGCCATACGTCGAATGCACTCGCAGATTGGTTTGTCGAGGAGCGATCGCAATCTTCTCAAACAGACCAGGGGAATGACCGACTCCCAAATCGACCGAGGATTATATTTTTCCTTGGCTTCCTACCAAGATTTACCCGCCGCCATCCCGCTTAATTTTCCTGGCGTTCACAGTTCGGGAAAAACTTTAACCAATAGATATCTCCAGAAATGAGGTATCGACCCTGACTGCAAAAAGCTTTTATCTTCT
>CAYTUO010000571.1:0-2196 GCA_964441015.1 uncultured Pleurocapsa sp. | reverse complement strand
AAATTTTGGCTAATATAGCTGTTATCATGTATCATTCCTTATCAATATATATACTCTCCCACGAGAAATTTTAAATATATTTTAAAGAATAGTATACCAGATTTAAGCTATTTTTACTCCTCCCAATAAAAACTCTAATCTAGAGTTAGAACTTTCTATGCCCCGTCTAAATAAAAATGGGGCAGCTTTAAGGGTCCGTCGATAAATTTTATGGTGTCGACGTAGTCGACATTATACCATATGTAAATCATAAATATTTCGCCGACTTGAACAAATACCAATATTTAAAAATTCTTATTTTTGACGCAATCGTCCTGTGACTTTCAGCGAGGCTAGGCTGTATTCCACACATAATTTCTCCTTGATATACCCAAAAATTGATTAAATTTAGCCATGGTTACGTAGAGGGTTACTATCTTTTTTCCAAGCTTCCACCCCATTCTCATAGCCAGCATCACAAGATGCCATCGGATAGATTTAATGGTGCTTTTGCGCAACGTTGGGGGAAGCGTTAAATGCTTCTGAGCAACAAATAGGTTGTGGCATAAAATTGCCAATGCAAAATACACCGCATTTGCTTTCAATGTTCCGCAGGGCAGTTTTCTGAGACTGAATCCAGTTTTCAACTCAGATATTATATTTTCTGCATCAGAGCGTGTATTATATTTCAGAGCAATTTCTTGGGTTGTTAAATCAATGTTATTTGTAATGAGGCAATGGTAGCAATATTCTTCTGTCTTTCTATGTTTCCAGCGCTTTACTATTAATCGAAAAGCTTTTGCTCCATTGTTAAATATATGAACTGTTTCGCCAATTTCTCTATCTGTTTTAATACCATCTTTATCAACAAGAACCTCCCATTTTTCAATGGTAGCGATAACTGCTTTCACAGCTGCATCTTGATCCGCGCAAATTATAAATTCAGCCTGATAGGTCTTGTCGATATAATCTACAATGTCCTTTTGATAAAACTCAGCATCAAGCAGAAACCATTTTATTCTCACATCTGAAGGCAACTGTGCGACCGATTCGATTATATGCTCAAGGCGCCGACCATTATCATTTCCCTCTCTAAATTCATGGTGTAATATCCAGTCTAATTCAAGAATAAAGGACAGCATTGGTCGATAGCCTTTAACGCCCAAGTAGGTCATTTGAGCCTCACGTTTTTTTGTAGCCTGAATAGTTGGATCTGAAACAAAAGTCACTTCTTTGATGCCTTTTTTTTCAAATGTTACATGAATAAGATCTTTGTTGATGGAATTAATATTGGCTACAGCATTTCTATCGCCCATAGTTCGCAGCCAGTCGCCAATTGCAGATTCACTTGGAACTAGTAAGTCTAAAACTTTTCGTAAGGCTTTGTCATCTCGCAGTTTTCTTGTATCTGCTATTGATTCGCCGCCAGCATACATAGTTAGAATGAGTGCCAATGAATGCACTCCTGGCCCATATCCGCGATTTGATCCAGGTTGAGGTAATTGCTCTGCTAAGGCTTTATCAACGCCCGTTGATTCAATAAATTGTCGGAATAAAGTAAGGCCACCGAGTGGAGATACTTCTTCTGCCGATCTTTCAAATTTGATATTAGATAAAGTTGATGCTATCATGAAACAAAACTCCTGGGTATTTTTGTGTTCAGAAGTGAGTTTAACTCACTTTTCAAAAAAACAGGAGTTTTTTTTCGTCATCGAATCTAATTCAATTTTTTTCTAACGCTATTTTAGGGAAAAAAAGAGGCTTGATAAAATACCAAGCCTCTTTTTTAACTTTCCTTATCAACTAAAATTTTAGAACTGGCAATGTTATGCCATGCGTAGCTTCGATAACCTCTACAACCTGACGAAGAACCTTAACATCAAAATCAAGATTATTGTCTTTTAAATAGGCAGTAAATTCAGTCCCATAATTTTCAGGCTTCCAGCCTTTTGCACGCTTTAAAATATCAGCCACATCAGCTTGCGTAAATTCTCTTTTTAATGCCTCTTGTTGAAGTAAAGCATAAAATGCATCATCAAATGTTACATCAGGACGCAATTGCATATACATCTGATATACATCAGCAGTATGTTTATGACGTGCAGCATCAAGCAAGAAACCCTTCTCTCGATCGGTCAAATTTCTTTTTGGGCCTTTTTCAATCTGTGCAAGAAATTGTGCCTTAGAAGGCAAAGCTTGTATACGCGGATCTTTTTC
>CAYTUO010000570.1:0-2198 GCA_964441015.1 uncultured Pleurocapsa sp. | reverse complement strand
AACAGTTTATCGGTAAAGAGGATTTGCGTTTTGTGATCAAATGTACACAATTTACCAGGAGAACGGGGATTGGGGGCAGGAATCAATTCAAGTTGATGACCTTGACCTAAATCGAAAACTTCCTCACTTTTAATGATTTTTACATTGAATTGTTGGATATTAAATTCGGGTTCCGAGAAGATATTTTTTAGGGAAATTGCCGCAGGATTAGAGCAAATAAAGGTGATTTGTGGCGCAATTTCTAATAAGGCTTTTAGGGTGATGCAACGATTGGGATTGACGTGACCTAAAATGACATAATCGATGGTTTTTGGATAGATTCGCTTTTGTAATGCTTCTAGAAAAATATTTGTAAACGATTCTCCTGGCGGATCGAATAGGGCAATTTTATCGGCTTGAATGAGATAACAATTAGCTGTTGTTCCGCGTTGCAAACCGTATTCTATCTCGAACTTGAGTCGATCCCAAGTGCGCGATCGCAGAACGGTTGTTTGGGCAGCAATAGGGAATACTTGAACGTCGCGTGGTTTCATCATTAGAAATTATATAACCTATATTTAGGAAAAACTAATATAAGAATCGTCTTTAGCTGATAATAAACGCAATTGTTCAAGTAGCTGAATGCCAACTCTCACAACAGAATTAGCAGTATCATCTGATATTATTGCTCCATGTATTGCTCGATCACAAACTGATACGATATCTCTCAGAGCTTCAAGCCATATTGAAGGTAAAATTTTTCTAGAAACAAGCTCTTGAGTAAGAGCAAGTACGCCTAACGGACGATTATTAATATCTATCTTATTAGAATACGCAATTCGTCTGATTTCTTGTTCAATTTCTATTCGCAATCTAGCTAAACCCAATGAATTATCTTCACTAACTAGCTGACCTAAACTTAAATCCCAAGGTAAAGATTTAGGTTTTGGAACTTCTTGAGATTTATCTTTTTCTAAAGATAATTTTTCAAAAATCATTGAACTAACAAATGGCTCGTTAAAATATATTTCACCTGAAGGAGCTTGGGTTTCACTTTCTCTAAACTGCTCAAAGGCTGCTAAAGAAGCAATTGTAGTCATTCCTGCAACGACTATTAATACTTTATCAATCGCCGATTTCTTTTCATTTTTTGCAGCTAAAATAAGCAGAAAAGCTGTAACTAAGCCAAAAAGAATTCCAACCAGCAAACTCCGGGATGATCTAGCCTGAAAAATTTTAGCTTTTTTCATTGCTTTTTTCTTTGCCTCTTCCTAGTTTTTTGTTGCAAAAACTTTTTTCACATAGTCGGGCGCAAGTTTAAAAAGTCCTGCTCCTAAAACAAATAAACCTATCTCAGGCACCCCAATAATAATTAATCCTACACCAATTCCAAGAGCAGCCGCAGTAACCGCTTTTTGACTCGCGACCTCTACTTTTTCTAGGGTACGCCGATGCTTTCCCTCTTCGGCAAGTTCATTTTGTTTTAGGATTTCCGCACGCACCCGTGTCCAAAGAACGATCTCTTCAGGAGTAGTTGCGTTGGCTAAACGTTCTTCAACTTTTGCAAGAACAGGAATTTGGTTGGGAGAGGAGTTAGAAAAAGACGAAATTTCTGAAGATGAAGTTTTAGCCAACTCTCCCTTATTTGCTGACATTCTCCCAAACCTCTCAATTTGAGCAAAAATTACTCAACTAACTCTAATTTTAATAGTAATTGCCTACTTTTCGATGGTGAACGGCAGTCAGCGCATCGGGATTGGACACGCGACCGTTGGTTATCTTGCTGTAAACAATCCAGTGATCGCTAACCTCCATGCGGCTGACCACTTCGCATTCTAAATAAGCTAAAGAATCAGTCAGAATGGGAGAACCATTGGCAGCAGGTTGCGTCTTGACTCCAGCAAAGCGATCGGCACCAGGGGGGAATCGCTTGAGGAAATGCTTCATCAAAGCTTGATAATTGCCTTCTTCGAGGACGTTTAAGACAAATTTATCCCCTACTTGCATTAACGATTCGATCGCGCGATCTTTCGCCACCGCAACCGTAAATCCTGGGGGTTCAAAACTCGCTTGCGTCACCCAAGAAGCCAACATCGCACCCGAAACGCTGCCTTTTTTGGCTGTAATAATGTACAGTCCGCCACTGATGCGTCCAATGGCTTTCTCTAATTCATTGTCGATCGCTTTGAGTTGCTTGACTTTGCGATCAACAGATAGCG
>CAYTUO010000569.1:0-2204 GCA_964441015.1 uncultured Pleurocapsa sp. | reverse complement strand
CAATTATTAATATTTTTCTCTGGAATGATTTTTGGACGTTTGGAGATATTGCTCGCAGACAACCTGGCAAGCGTCAGCGATTAAAACGATTAATCAAGTTTAATATTATTTGTCTGGCTGGATTGATTCTCAATGTGTTGCTCTTGAATTTATTCTTTAATGTGTTTGGGATAAATCGATACGTGGCGAATTTAATCGCGATCGCGATCGTCACAGTTTGGAATTTCTGGTTTAACCTGAAGCTGAGTTGGCGAGTAACCGATGTAGAAAAGTAAGCCATTGAGAATTTTATCTCTTAACTTTTTAAAACGCCATCTTCTAGATACGCTACGCGATCGGCTACATCTAAAATGCGGGGATCGTGAGTGACCATTACTACGGTACAGCCCTCTTGCTTGGCTAATCGAGCTAATAACTCAATAACAGCATGACCGTTATAGGAGTCCAAAGCGGCTGTCGGTTCGTCTGCCATAATTAATTTGGGATTACCTGCCAAGGCCCGAGCAATAGCGACTCGTTGTTGCTGTCCGCCAGAGAGATCGCGAGGGAGTACTTCGTTTTTATCTCCCAATCCCACCGTCGAGAGTAAGTGCTGTGCTTCTTTTTTGGCTTCTTTATCGCTCATGCCCTTCATTTTCAGGACAATTTCCACATTTTCTGCGGCAGTCAAGGCAGGAAAAAGGTTAAATTTCTGGAAAATAAAGCCAATATTGTGCAGACGAAACTCTGCAAGCTGGGAGCGAGACATCGTTGTAATGTCTTGTCCGAGTAGATGGACTTTGCCCTTGGTTGGCGTGAGCAGTCCTGCCAAAATAGAGAGCAACGTAGTTTTTCCTGAACCGGAGGGCCCCATTAGCAGTTGAATAGTACCGCTTTTAACTTCTAAATCGATGCCTTTGAGGGCCTGAAAAGATTGCCTGCCCGATTGGAAGATCATTTCTACTCCGTGGCAAGCAACTACGATCTCTGAGAGAGGATCTATTTGAGTGAGCGGAGAATCAACCTGACTATGAGTAGAAGACAAGAGTCGAAAACTAGCTACAGTACACATCTATTGTGACAAATTTGGCAGATTATATTAAGCAAGATTAACTTTTATGGGCGATCGTTAAAGCGATCGCGATCGCGCATCGGCTGCGATCTTAACTACACTATGCGTTTTACTTATTACCGAACAATTCGTTTATCCGATACTGATGCTGCTGGTGTCATCTATTTTGCTCAGTTGTTATCAATTTGCCATGAAGCCTATGAAGCTTCTTTAGAGATGGCTGGAGTTAGTCTCAGGACATTTTTTGATAACTCTTCTCTGGCGATTCCGATTGTTCATGGGTCAGTAGATTTTTTGCGTCCAATTTTTTGTGGAGACAAGCTGACAGTCGATCTAAGTTCCCAACCGATGAAAGAAAATGAGTTTGAGATTGACTATCTGATTCAAAGTCAATCTTCTTCGGCAGAGTGTTTGGCAAGAGCAAAGACAAGGCACGTATGTATTGACCCTACTGCCAGGCGCAGAACTCCTTTACCTGAGTCAATGGTCAAATGGCTCATGCTAGAATCATCTTTCCTCGAAGATAAGTGAAATTTAAGGAGACTGTACTAACCTTTACAAAAATTTCCATCTTTGAGGTGTTAGAAAGTGACAGGCTCGCTTTATAAATAAAGACGAACAGAAGAGTTTAATTAGGAGTTAAGAGCTTGAAAAAAGTAGAAGCTATTATTCGCCCCTTTAAGTTGGACGAAGTAAAAATCGCCCTAGTCAATGCTGGCATCGTGGGCATGACAGTTTCAGAAGTTAGGGGATTTGGTCGCCAGAAAGGTCAAACAGAACGCTATCGCGGTTCGGAATACACGGTTGAGTTTCTCCAAAAGCTGAAAGTGGAAATTGTGGTCGAAGATAATCAAGTCGATTTAGTCGTTGATAAACTCATCTCTGCTGCCAGAACTGGAGAAATCGGCGACGGTAAAATTTTCGTCTCTCCTGTCGAGCAAATTATCCGTATTCGCACGGGCGAAAAAGACCTAGAAGCTATTTAAAGGCGACCATTGACACCTAATAGCTAATACCAATCTACCAAAAAGCGCCGCCGAAATCTGGCTAGGGCCGTCTTTGTAGCTGGAGATAAAGCGGCGCACTCAATAGGAAAGGATTTCACCATGACAGTACGGGAGTGCGGAAGCCCTGTGTCTTTAGACCAGGGAGG
>CAYTUO010000568.1:0-2243 GCA_964441015.1 uncultured Pleurocapsa sp. | reverse complement strand
CTAGAGTGACTGCCGCACCCGTACAACAATGGCTCAAAGATATCAAAGCAGCCACCTATCATAACCTCGCGATTCGTCCGACAGAAAACGGTTACGATGTTACAATAGTATTAGATGTGTAATACAAAGGCGATCGCAACTAGAAATTAAGTCAAAAACGACAGATATAAAGATTAATCAAATCAAGGAGGAGGATCGTGATTACCAAACAAGATTTTCGTCGAATTAATGATTATATCTGGGAAATTCCTCCCTCCTTCGATCCTCAAATGAAAGTCCCTGTCTGGATTTTTGCAGATGAAGATCTCCTAGAGGATGCCTTGGGGGACTTATCGATTACTCAAGCCGTCAATGTTGCCTGTTTGCCGGGTTTAGTCGGTCACGTTGCCATTATGCCTGACGTACATCAGGGTTATGGGATGCCCATTGGGGGAGTGATGGCAGCGCGAGTTCCTGGGGGGATTATCTCTCCGGGTGCAGTGGGATATGACATTAACTGCGGCGTTCGAGTTTTAGCGTCACAAATCGACTATCAAAGCGCTAAATCCTACTTAAGCGACTTAGCCAGCACCCTCTATCGCAACTGTCCCAGTGGAGTCGGCGAAAAAGGAAGCATTCCCCTCTCAACAGAGGAATTAGACAAGGTGTGTCGAAAAGGCGCTTCTTGGGCGTTGGAACATGGGTATGCGCTTGAGGAGGACTTATCGCGCACCGAGGAATTTGGATGCTTGGAGGGGGCCGATCCCAGTAAGGCAAGCAAACGCGCCAAAGAACGCGGTAGAGGGCAATTAGGAACGTTAGGCGCGGGCAATCACTTTCTGGAAGTGGATGTCGTGGAGGAGATATTTGACCCCGAAGCGGCTGAAATTATGGGATTGCATGAAGGTTGCCTAGCAGTGCAAATTCACTGCGGTTCGCGCGGTTTTGGACATCAGATTTGTACCGATTACGTCCAAGACTTTCAATTAGCCGTCATCACCTATGGCATTCATCTGCGCGATCGCGAGTTAGTCTGCGCCCCCATCGATTCCCCAGAAGGACAAGCTTATCTCGCGGCCATGAAAGCGGCTGCTAATTATGCATTTGCCAACCGTCAGACCTTAGCTTATCATGCGCGGCGGAGCTTCCAAGAGGTATTTGGTTCGCAAGTGGGGGAGAATTCCCTGCGCCAAGTCTACGATATCGCCCACAACATGGCGAAGATAGAAACCCATCGCATTGAAGGGGAAGACATGACGGTATGCGTCCACCGCAAAGGGGCAACGCGGGCGTTTGGTCCGGGATTTAAAGGATTGCCACCAGAATATCGCGCGATCGGTCAACCCGTTATTGTACCTGGTTCGATGGGAACGGAGAGTTGGATTTTGCTGGGGACGGAAGCGAATGATGAATTGTCCTTCGGTTCTAGCTGTCACGGTGCGGGACGAGTGATGAGTCGCCATAAAGCCAAAAAGGAAATCAGAGGCGATCGCCTGCGCGAAGAACTAGAAAAAGAAGGAATTAGCGTTCGGGCCGGTTCTATGCCAGGATTAGCGGAAGAAGCCCCTAAAGCCTATAAAGATGTGAGTCGAGTCGTTGAAACGGTAAGTAAAGCGGGCATTGCTCATCAAGTCGCTCGCTTGCGTCCTATTGCTGTAGTGAAGGGATAATCAGCTACAGGAACATTCCGCACATCTTTGATGATGGCAAAAAAAGTCTACCTTGTAGATCTAGAGTTGGGCTGCGCGGCTACCGAGTTTTGGCACAGCGCAAGTATCCCATTTTGGGATTATCCGAAAACAGGTTTATTGTGTTGGACGTATGGTGCTAGCCCTAAAGCACAATGAAATCTGTTTTTAGCCATGAGTATGACATATTTCGTCGCTGTATGATTGCGGCTCGCAAAGAAGCGCAGTTAACTCAGGAAACACTTGTAAACTCAATCATTTGAGCGAGCAATAATTGCCAAGTTGCTTGCGATCGCGTCAGCACTTCTGTCGGATGAGTACCCAACTGGTCACGCTTGACATCAGGAGTGCTGTTTGATTTAAACAAAATTTGGAGATCGATTGGATTTTTCCGGGCGATCGCTACTCGAAAAAAAAGATAGTGTGAGCTAGACACCTACTGGTATCATTCCCGTACTACAACTTATAAAATCATGGGCGGAGAGAGACTCGAACTCTCATGCCTTTAGAGGGCGGCAGATTTTGAGTCTGCTGCGTCTACCAATTTCGCCACCCGCCCTTGGGATTGGCTTTTTG
>CAYTUO010000567.1:0-2271 GCA_964441015.1 uncultured Pleurocapsa sp. | reverse complement strand
TATCAACAGTGCGATCGCCTGTTTCGCTTGCCCATGTACGAACCTATGAGTTCTTTTCCCAATATTACCGATGTCGGTTTAACGGGCGGTACGCCACACTACAGCGAAACTCAACTGCGAGAGACATTTAATCTAAAAGCCCCCCGCGAACAAACTATTCTACTCTCCTTCGGCGGACTGGGATTGCAACAAATTCCCTATAAAAACCTTCAACAATTTCCCGATTGGCAATTCATTACCTTCGATCGCGGATCTCCCGATCTACCCAATTTACTCAAAGTAACTGGCGATCGCTATCGTCCCGTCGATTTTATGCCCCTCTGCGGGCGAGTCATTTCCAAACCGGGTTACAGCACCTTTGCAGAAGCTATGCGTTTGCGCGTTCCCCTGGTTTCCTTAACACGGGAAGATTTCGCCGAATCTCCCCTGCTTTTACAAGGAATTCAAGACTACGCACACCATCAAATTATCACGCCAGAAGAATTCTTGCAAAGTAACTGGGAATTTCTCCATCAATCTCCCAACCCGCCGCGTCAAGCTACTTCTCTCCCCACTGATGGAACAGAAGCCATTGCTCGTGCCGTCATTAACTATTTGCAGACTCTTGCCTAAAGAAGCATTAAGCTAGATATAGAGAGCTTTGAGCGGGGCTTCTGAGAAAGGCAACGATATGACGGTAGTACACATTTTTCCCCAAAAGGAGCAACAGTCCGAAGAAATACCCCATTCTGAAGAACATAAAAAATCTGAAGACCCTCATGGGATTCGCTCCTCAGTTACCCTAGAATTAGCAGTCCATGATGTTCGCATAGTCATAGAAGAGCAAAAACAACAAAGTTATCTTTTAACAACTAAGCTGAATATTTTATTTGTTGTCAACGGTGCTTTATTGACTACGTTGATGATTTCTCGATTAGTTTTGCAACCGAGTGTATTTAGCTTTGCAGAACTTCTGGGATTTTTTATTAATTTCTCTTTATTGATTAATGCTTTTTTACCTCGTCAAGTAGCCGTTAGTCCCAACTTAGGAGATACAAAATTTTTGGAAAGGTATCTCGCTTTAACCCCAGAAGAATATCAATTACAAATGATGGTCAATCAGATGGCGACCTATAATACAAACAAGCAGCGACTCGATGATATTTCCCAATCTTTAACTTATGCTGCTTACGTAACTTGGACGATCGCGCTAATGATTTTATTACACATGATGTCGTCTTATTTTGTCCAAGGGATATGAGAAAATGAGTGAATAGGGTTAGCTTTTAATTATGACTTCTAAACCCAACCATACCAACTCCGAACAAGATGTCAGTAAAGAATCTGATGATGGATCTTCTGCATCTGAGGAGGATGTTGTGTCGGTAGAACAAACTGAGTCAACTTCAACTGAAACTGAAGAAATTCGCATTGAATTACCAGAACCAGATGCCGAAAATATTGCAGTATTAACTGATAAGCTGCCAAACAAGCCAATTTTGCCTTGGAATCGTTACGATTCGCCCTGGGAAGAACCAGAAATCGAACATAAACCGGAATCAGAGTCTCAGGAAAATACCGATCAACCTTCTCATGAAGCAACAGAGAAAGC
Source organism: uncultured Pleurocapsa sp. (assembly GCA_964441015.1). Lineage (GTDB taxonomy): Bacteria > Cyanobacteriota > Cyanobacteriia > Cyanobacteriales > Microcystaceae > Hydrococcus. The sequence goes on along the minus strand of CAYTUO010000567.1, from coordinate 680 downwards.
TCCTCAAGATTCAGAAAAAGAAAACTCAGTAACAGTTGAAACGAGATCTGATGAAGAAGAATAAGCAAATTAAATTTTAGAGATGATGTATTGAGTCTATAGAAAAATAAGAAAAATCAAGAACTGAGACTTAATTTTCTCAAACTCAAATCTAAAGTTGCCAATCTAAAATTAAATGAATCACTATCAAAAAGTTCTCTCAATTCAAACTACTGGCAAATCTCTTCAGAAAATTACGCATAAAGTAGAAACGATTGTTGCCGAATCGGGAATCAAAACGGGACTGTGTACCCTATTTGTGCGCCACACATCCGCCTCATTGGTGATTCAAGAAAATGCTGACCCAGACGTGCTGAAAGATTTGTCTAATTTCTTCGCTAAATTAGTGCCAGAAGATCCCACCCGCTATATTCATAATGCCGAAGGCCCTGACGATATGCCAGCCCATATTCGTTCGGCACTCACCCACACTTCAGAACAGATTCCCATCGCTAAAGGAAGATTAGTTCTAGGAACTTGGCAAGGCATTTATCTATGGGAACATCGTCAGTGGAGTCATCAACGGGAAGTTGTCGTTCATATCAGTGGCAATTGAGCTAATCTTATAACTTGGAGCGTGATGAAAACAGTTATCAGTTATCAGTTATCAGTTATCAGTTATCAGTTATCAGTTATCAGTT
>CAYTUO010000566.1:0-2276 GCA_964441015.1 uncultured Pleurocapsa sp. | reverse complement strand
ATCAGTTACCAGTTATCAGAAGGCAGAGGGCAGAGGGCAGAGGGCAGAGGGCAGAAGGCAGATAAGGAAGAATTTCTCCCAGTCACTAGTCACCAGTCACCGTTCACCAGTCACCAATCACTAGTCACCGATCGCCAGTCACCAGTCACCGTTCACCAGTCACCAGTCACAATCATTCCTCATCCGCAACAGCTTCGGAAGACTCAGCAACTTCCGCAGACTTGGTTTCTTTGAGTTTGATCGTCAAATACCGAATCACCTCATCGCTGAGACGCATTGCTCTTTCTAGAGGAGCGATTTGGGTTCCATCTCCGGTATAGTTCATTTGGACGTAAACGCCGTCTTGACATTTTTTGATGGGATATGCGAGTCGTCGCTTGCCCATATTTTTGATCTCGACATTTTCTGCCTTGTGTTCGCTCAAAAAATCTCGATATTTGTTAATTTCTTGCTGTACCTGCTCTTCCAACAAATCTGGGCGCAGGATATACATCATTTCGTAGTTGTTACTCATTCATTTGCTCTCCTTATGGACAAGATGGCTTCTTTGTCAATAGCTAGACAAAAATAGAAAGTGTTTGCTATCTAGCATTAGATAAAGAAACAAGGAATTACGATCCTACTATTTCTTTGCTATTGATCGCCAGTTATTTAATTTATCCAATACCTAACCCAAGTTTCAAAGTCATGGCGCAACGCTACGTTCGAGTTAAAACCCTTCAAGGGCAAACCTATTACGGATTGCTTCACCTCAACCGCAGTGTCGAGGTTCTCGATGCTCCTCCTTGGTTGGGAGGACAATCTAGCGATCTCATCTTAGAACCCGATAGTTACGAACTGCTTGCGCCTTGCGCTCCCTCGAAGATCGTTGCTGTGGGGAAAAATTATCGCAATCACGCGGAGGAAATGGGAACCCCCGTTCCAGAAGAACCTCTTCTATTTCTCAAACCTCCGACAACGATTACGGCTAACGGTCAGGCAATCTATTATCCCAAGCAATCTCAGCGAGTGGATTATGAGGGAGAATTAGCGCTAGTCATTGGCGATCGCACAAAAGAGTGTACGCCGGAACAGGCACATAATAAAATCTGGGGCTATACTATCGCTAACGATGTCACGGCTCGCGATTTACAGAAGAAAGATGGTCAGTGGACGAGGGCTAAAGGATTTGATACTTTCTGTCCGTTAGGGCCCTGGATTGTTCGGGAGTTAAGTGCAGGGGCACAGTTACAAACCTTTTTAAACGATTCTCCCGATCCGCGACAGTCTGCTTTAATGAGCGAAATGGTGTTTTCTCCCGAATTTTTAGTATCCTACATTTCTCAAGTTATGACCTTGCTTCCAGGGGATGTGGTGCTGACTGGAACGCCAGCAGGCATCGGAGCCATGCAAGTGGGCGATCGCGTCCGCGTGGAAATTGAAGGGATCGGTTACTTAGAAAATTTTGTGGCGACTAAATAACTAGTAGAAGGAGTTCAGGAGTCGTAGAGACGTTGCAGTGCAACATCTCTACTGATAACTATCGCACTTGAGAATAAGCTGCATCGGAAACGACCGGAATTTCGGCATACAAACCCCTAATACACTGAAAAATTGAATATAAGGAAGAGCCTGCGACAAAAAGAAAAATAAGCGTAGTAGTAGCATCGAACAACAGAGAATTAGAACCAGCCGTATTAGCTGCCCACCCGTCTAAAAAAATGGTTTGCGACATTCCAAAAAGAGTTAGAAAAGCACTGCACAGTGCCGCCAAAATGGCTAATAATAAACCTTGCATCGCGTTGTAGCGCAGAAAATGGGTTAATCTCTCATTACGCGCCACTCCAAGAAAGAGCCAGAAAAAAATTCCCCATTGAATGAAAGCAATGCCACCAACATTCAAATGATAAATCGGTAAAAGAGGCAAAAAGGGAACAAATATCCAGAGTAGCGGTGGAAATAAACTAAAAAGATAGATACCAAAAGGAATGACCTCTATTAAAGGCACTAGATAAATTAAGCTAGCGAGAAATCTATCTTTACCTCTGGGGGAACCGCGCCAAGCCATTACTGGTCTCCTATACAACGTTGAGAAAAACCTAGAAGCCGACTAGCACTTAAGTCAGAATGTCTATCATTATATCGGCTGATTAATCCTTAGTTATTGAAGGAGACAAGGAGGAATATTTACTCCTGAACTCCTGTACAGACGTTGCAGTGCAACGTCTGTACGACTCCTGAACTCCTGCCTTCTGTTTTCAATGAGTAATGACTAATGACCAGAAACGAGCATGATG
>CAYTUO010000565.1:0-2278 GCA_964441015.1 uncultured Pleurocapsa sp. | reverse complement strand
CCGCAGGGGCTTTACTTTGACGTTTTTTGGCTTTTTTCTGTTGATTGAGGAAGTAAACAATTTCGTTGCGAAGATTATAGTAACTAGAATGATTAACTACTTCCAGGCGATTTCTAGGGCGAGGAATGGGAACGTTAAGAATCTGTCCAACATGGGATTGAGGACCATTGGTTAACATCACAATGCGATCGGCAAGTAATAAGGCTTCATCAGCATCATGAGTCACCATTAGGCAAGTTACTTGATGATCTTGACAGATTTTCATCAATTGCTCTTGTAAACTACCTCTAGTTAAGGCATCTAAAGCCCCAAAGGGTTCATCTAGCAAGAGTAACTTAGGACGAATTGCCAAAGCCCGAGCGATCGCGACTCGTTGTTTCATGCCACCCGAAAGTTCTGCCGGATGCTTATCTGCTGCATGACGCAGGTTCACCATATCGATATGTTCTTCGACAATAGCACGGCGTTCGCTAGCAGACTTTTTACTGTAAACTTGATTTACTGCCAGAGCGATATTCTGTCTTACAGTCTTCCAAGGAAGTAAAGAATAGTTTTGGAAAACAACCATGCGATCGGGACCGGGTTTTGTAACTTGTTTATTTTCAAGAATAATACCGCCCTGAGTTGGTTGGTCTAGTCCGGCTACAATATTGAGCAGGGTAGATTTACCACAGCCAGAATGTCCTAATAAACAAACAAATTCTCCTTGTTTTATTTCCAAGTGAATATTTTTTAGGGCAATGTATCTTCCTCCATTAGCTAGAGGAAATATTTTATCAACGTGATCTACTTCAAGAAATGCAGTCATTATTTTTGAGTAATAAGTAATAAGTAATGAGTAATAAGTAATTAAGTAATGAAGAAAAGATTAATTCATTCTTCATCCTTCATAATTCATCATTTACTTACTGTTGTTGTTCTGAGGGAACTACTAATGAAGCAATCCAAGCAACCAGGCGATCGAGGATTAACCCGACGACACCGACGTAAATCAAAGCAATGATAATCTCACTTAATTGAGAACTGTTGTAAGAGTCCCAAATAAAGAAACCGATACCGACACCACCAACCAACATTTCTGCTGCCACGATCGCTAACCAAGAAAGACCAATACCAATTCTTAAACCAGTAAAAATATAGGGAACTGCCGCAGGAAACATAATTTCCCAAAAATACTTAGTTCCAGATAAACGTAACACTTTGGCTACATTTTTATAATCTTGCGGAATTTGTTGCACCCCTACCGTAGTATTGATGATGATTGGCCAAATTGCCGTAATAAAGATAACAAAAATTGCTGAAGGGTTAGCTTCTTCAAAAGCAGCTAGAGCGATCGGCAACCAAGCTAAAGGCGGTACAGTCCTTAATACTTGAAAGATTGGATCTACTGCATCGTAAATAAAGGCATTAGAGCCAATTAAAATGCCCAAACCAATTCCTACGACAGCAGACAAAGTATAACCAATTGCTACCCTTTGTAAACTGGCTAGTATTTGCCAAAATAAGCCTTTATCCGTACCTCCATTATCAAAAAAAGGATTAAAAATGAGATTGGAAGTATCTTGAAAAGTTTTTAAAGGACTAGGTAAATTTGCATCAGGACTACTACACAAAACCTGCCAAAGAGTCAAAATAAATAGAATCGCACAAATAGGAGCTAATAACTTCCTAGGAGGTTTTTTAATCAGGGATACAAAAAAGTTAGGCTTCCCAACAGAATTATCGAGATTAACTGTCATGATAAATAGAAAAAGAATATATTTTTATTCGTAGGGTGGGCATAGCCCACCTAGACTAATTAAGAGTTCTAAAAGTTAGGCTTTTTTGATTTTGAGGCTATCTAAATAAGTCTTGGGATTTGCAGGATCGAACTTAACCCCATCAAAGAAAGTTTCTACACCACGAGAATCACTCTTGGGAATTTCTGCATCAGGTACTTTAATGGCTTTAGCAGCCTCTTTCCAAAGATCGGAACGATTTACTTTATCAACCAAAGCTTTGGTATCTGTATCAGCAGGAATGTAACCCCAACGAATATTCTCAGTTAAAAACCATAAATCGTGACTCTTATAGGGATAAGACGCATTATCTTTCCAGAATTTCATGGAGATATCAGGATTTTCAATAGTGCGTCCATCACCGTAGTTAATTTTGCCTTGAGAGCGATCGATAATATCTTCTACTGGCACTTTAAACCATTTATCTTGAGAAACAATCTCACACATTTCCTGTTTATTTTCTGGCTTATCGCACCATTGTTGTGCTTCCAATACTGCCT
>CAYTUO010000564.1:0-2299 GCA_964441015.1 uncultured Pleurocapsa sp. | reverse complement strand
TCGGGGGATATTCATACCCTGCGAATGATGGGAATTCCAGAAATTTTAAGCTGGTATGTCCGCCGCTTTCGTCAGGTGTTGAGCGACTCCGACTTGGGCAAAGCGCTCTCGCCATTTATCCAACCCGTTACCAGCGCTATTCTCAATGTATCTTGGAGTTTGGACGAACTGACCCAAGAACCGAGCGATCGCAGCAAAAATTTGTTGGAAGAAGGAAAAGCAGCTTTAGCCGATCCCAAGCGGATAACGGCTTACCTGGTGACGACAGCAGATCCTGTTGCGATCGCAACGGCCAAATATCTCTGGGGAGGGGCGCAGCAAATCGGACTGACGGTTAGCGGCGTACTGCTCAATCAAGCTCAAACCCCGGAAACCCTGGCGGCTGAATTTGAGCCTCTCTCGGTAACTGCGATCCCCAATCGCGCGGGGACTGATTGGCAGTCGTTAATGGATGCCTTGCCCGACTTTCAAGCGGCTTCCCCAGTGCCCCAACCCGTCACCGTCGATCTGGCTGCCCGTCAAGTACGGGTCTTTTTACCAGGATTTGAGAAAAAACAAGTCAAACTGACGCAATACGGGCCAGAAATTACTATTGAGGCAGGCGACCAACGACGGAATATCGATTTGCCGCAGCCACTGAGAGGTCAACCTGTCAAAGGAGCAAAATTTCAAAGCGGGTATCTCATTATTTCCTTCTAATCTCAATCGTGACTTTGGACTTTTGACTTGCTTATGTCTAACTCTTCTGCCGCAAACACCAGCGAAGGCGATCGCACCTCCAAAACTAGGCAGCTACTGGGCATGAAAGGGGCAGCCTCTGCCGAACAAACCTCCATCTGGAAAATTCGGCTGCAATTGATGAAGCCGATCACCTGGATTCCTCTAATGTGGGGGGTAATTTGCGGTGCCGCTTCTTCCGGTGGGTATACTTGGTCGCTCGAAGATATTCTCAAAGCTGCCGTCTGTATGTTACTGTCGGGCCCGTTGATGACGGGTTATACTCAAACCCTTAACGATTTCTACGATCGCGAAATCGATGCCATTAACGAACCCTACCGCCCCATTCCTTCGGGAGCCATTTCAATTCCCCAGGTTGTCGGGCAGATTATCGTCCTTCTTCTGGGAGGAATTGGTCTAGCTTACGGACTAGATGTATGGGCAGGACATGAGTTTCCTACCATCACCTGCATGGCAATTGGCGGTGCTTTCCTGGCTTATATCTACTCGGCTCCGCCGCTCAAACTGAAACAAAATGGTTGGTTAGGCAATTATGCTCTCGGTTCCAGTTATATCGCCTTGCCTTGGTGGACGGGCCATGCTTTATTTGGTGACTTAAATTGGACAATCGCCATTTTGACACTGATTTACAGCATGGCAGGACTGGGAATTGCCGTGGTCAACGATTTTAAGAGCGTAGAAGGCGATCGCCAGTTGGGTTTAAAATCGCTTCCTGTCATGTTTGGCGTGACTACAGCCGCTTGGATTTGCGTCCTCGCGATCGATATTTTCCAAGCAGGGATCGCAGGATACCTTATCAGTATCCATGAAAACCTCTATGCCACTATTTTGCTGCTGTTGGTCATTCCTCAAATTACATTTCAGGATATGTATTTCCTGCGCGATCCCCTCAAAAACGACGTAAAATACCAAGCCAGCGCCCAACCTTTTTTAGTGTTAGGAATGCTGGTAGTGGGGTTAGCTTTGGGTCATGCTGGAGTTTAGCCTCAACCGCGAGAATCCCCGCCCCGTCCGCGCTTGCGGCGGGGTCGGGATGAACCCTTGGCAACAACTTCAGCATCAGACGGAGATTCTTGTTGCTGGACATAACGCTTTAACTGCTCCACGGTAACACCTCCACAAGTAGCAATGAAATAGGCAGAGTGCCAAAAGATAGGTTTATTCCAGTAGAATCGCTTCACCTGGTCGGGGAATTCTTTGCGAATATAGATACTGCTAACAGTCTTCAAATTATTTACGAACTTTGATAATTGCATCTGCGGGTAAAAGCCAAAAAGCAAATGCAGATGATCCTCTTCACCATTCACTTCCAGCAATTCGCAACCCCACTTTTGGCAGAGGTCAAAACAAATTTCCTGTAACCGCTGCAACATGGGAGCAGTGATAACTTTTCTTCTATACTTGGTTGTAAGCACTAAATGAGCCTTGAGGTCTGAAGTAGACCTAGAATGTGATTTATAAGTCATTTACTTTTATAGCACTGCATGATAGTATTTTCTCATGAGGATAGCTTACCAATACCAGTTACTACCAACTACCTCTCAAAAAGCCACGATGGCTC
>CAYTUO010000563.1:0-2300 GCA_964441015.1 uncultured Pleurocapsa sp. | reverse complement strand
TTTATTACACTGGCATTTACCTAATAGTTTAGCATAATATCTCCTGAAGAACCAATATTTATTATTAGACTTTTCTAGACGCGGTAATGGTTTTTTCAACGCCGATAAGAAATTTATAAATTTGTGCTTTTATTGTAGTGCGAAGCTTACAGATCGCTAATTGAAAGCCTGTTAAATAATTTGTAGATTCAAGTGTAGTGCGAGTTTCATGTAGTGTGAGCATCTTGCTCGCGTAATTGTATTAAAGATCGATCGCCCTTAAGAAAACTTTTTATTCCAGATCGCGTCTTTAAAAAAGGAAATACGAGCGATCGCACCAACCCAGTTGATAATTTCTCGGTAACGAACGTTCTCCAGGAAATAAGATAGGATAATGCGAATCGACTCATGTCGGTTGAGATTGTCTGATAAAGACTTCAGGTTAAAGGTGCTATGATAAGCCAATTATTATTTGGGCAGCGAATTATTCGCCGAGTGCTTCATCGTTCTTTAGCGATGCGAGCGTTGAATGTGGTTAAGGAGTAGAGCATGACACTGTTGAACCAAGTCTGTAACGAGAAAGAAAATCAACAGCCTTCTGATACTTGGATGAACGCAGAGTCTTCCGCTAATGTTTCTCAGTCATCTCTCTCGGAAGTAGAAATTTCGAGTTGGCTGGTAGCTAGGATAGCTGAATTATTAGAACTCGATCCCGACGAAATCGATCGCCAACAAGATTTAACCGATTATGGATTAAGTTCTGTAGATGCTGTCAACTTGTCAGGAGATTTAGAAAATTTTTTTGGTTGTCGCCTTCCTCCTACTATCGTTTGGGAATACCCGACTATTGAAGAATTATCTCAGTACTTAGCGGCAAATAGCTCGCCAGAAGCGGAAAAAACTTCAGAAGTGCTAGATAACGCTTCTCTTTTCAATGGTGATCGCCTGCACAATACCTCGCCAGAACAACCCTCAGATACAGTCAATTCCCCTTCCTTTACAGCAGAGATTCCGCCAGAATACTATCGCTTCGAGCTTTATCCAGAGTACCGCCAAATTCAACAACAACTCGAAGAAATAGAAGCCCTGGGTCTTGGCAATCCTTTCTTTACCCCTCAAGAGCGCGTTGTTAACAATACGACTTGGATAAACGGCAGAGAACTGATCAATTACGCCAACTACAACTATATCGGAATGTGTGGCGATCCCCAAGTCTCTCAAGCGGCAAAGGATGCAATCGATCGCTACGGGACTTCTTCGTGTGCTAGTCGCCTCATTTCAGGAGAAAAACCAATCCACCGTGAACTAGAGCGAGAAATTGCCGATCTGATTGGCGCTGAAGATAGTATCGTCTATGTGGGAGGTCATGCGACTAATGTCACGACCATTAGCCATCTCTTCGGACAAAACGACTTAATCCTTCATGATGCGTTAAGTCACAATAGTATCATCCAAGGATGCTTGCTCTCTGGGGCGAGTTTAGTTGCCTTCCCACACAACGACTGGCAAGCACTTGATCGCCTCCTGCAAGAACGCCGTCACCGCTATAGACGAGTTTTAATTGCGATTGAAGGGGTTTATAGTACCGATGGCGATATTCCTGACTTACCCCAATTCATTGAAGTTAAAAAGCGCCATAAAGCCTTCCTAATGGTCGATGAAGCTCATTCTATCGGAGTCTTGGGCGAATCGGGTCGCGGCATTGGGGAATTATATAACGTCGATCCCGCCGATGTCGATTTATGGATGGGAACTCTCAGTAAATCCTTTGCAAGCTGTGGCGGCTATATTGCGGGCAGTAAGGCTGTTGTAGAATACCTCAAATACACAGCACCCGGTTTCGTCTTTAGCGTAGGAATTTCGCCTCCCAATACAGCAGCAGCATTAGCTTCCATACGAGTCCTCAAAGCGGAACCAGAACGAGTCAAGCGCCTGCACGATCGCGCTAAATTATTTTTAGAGTTGGCGAGCGATCGCGGTTTAAATACGGGAATGAGTCAAGGTTCTCCGGTCATTCCTATCATTGTGGGAGATTCATTGAAATCTATCCAACTCTCCCAAAACCTCTTCCAGCGAGGGATCAACGTTCCCTTTATGATTTATCCTTCCGTACCGCACTATGCTGCTCGACTGCGATTTTTTGTGACTTGCGACCACACAGAAGAGCAAATTCGCTTGACGATAGATATCCTAGCTGCTGAATTCAAAAAGCTTTTGGGTTAAGATTCGTTGACTTCTAACAATCCAGGTGGGGGGGTAATTTCCATTCTCCCTCCCTCAATGTCTACTACGGGAACGATTTCTTTAACGAAGGGAATTAA
>CAYTUO010000562.1:0-2333 GCA_964441015.1 uncultured Pleurocapsa sp. | reverse complement strand
TTAATTGCCTCTGGCGGTTTGGTACCAAACGAACCCTTTTTCTTTCCAGGACGTTTTTCTAACGGCAAAGTCTGGGTGGAATATCTGGCTGACGAGCTAGGATTAAATCCCGCACCGTTGCAGAGTTTATCTCCTGGGACTCCCCTTCCTGCTGATGGGATTAACTTTGCTTTTGGAGGAGCGACCACCAGCGATAAAAACGTTAACCCTCTGTTACCGGGATTAAGACAGCAGATAGATTGGTTGACTGGATTGAATGCACAGTTCGATTTTAGTGACGATGCACTTTATATTCTCGATCTCGGTTCTACTGCTGCTAACGATTACTTGGGTGGTTTTGCAAAAACCCCAATTAGCTCGGTACACAATTCACTCAATGCTGCTAGAGCGGTTGCACAGACGGGCGCTCGTGATGTTTTGGTAATAAATTTGCCGAATTTGAGTAAAACGGCCCTTGGTTTTCATGCCGATTCTGCTACTTCACATACTCTTAGGATTTTAAGCAGAATGCATAATAGACTTTTGGCTAAAGGCTTGAAAAAATTGGGCAGAGAGTTTCCAGAAACTAACTTTATTACTTTCGATCTCAATGCTTTGTTGAAGAGTATTGTAGCTAAACCAGAAAAATATGGTTTCAAAAATGTGATGGATTCTTGTACTAATACCAACCTTTACGATCCCACATTTCAGTTCGATCCGACTCAATTGACAACTTGTCCGAATCCAGAGGATTACTTGTTCTGGGATAGCGTGCATCCAACCACCAAAGCACAGCAAATAATTGCTCAGTCTGTGCTAGACTTTTTGTCTTCAGAACTCGGCGAGGATAAATTGGCTTCTCTTTCTGTTCGCAAAACCGGTTCGTATTCTAAGTCTATTGCTAAAGAAGTCTCTATTCCCGAACCGACTTCAGCTATTGGGCTATTGGCTTTTGGGGCTTTGGGTGCCGTTTCCAGAAAAACTTGAAAAAACTAGTCAAGCTTCTTGACACTGATTGAGCGATCGCGTTTCCTTGCTGCTTTAATTATATTTTCAGGCGATCGCTTCCTCCTCCTAAAATTTTAAATTTTTATTTTCAGCCATTTTAAAAAATAGTAAAAATGATTAAGACAAACAACTATAATAACTTAACTCCAAAACTTTGCTGTCCTTTCTGTCAAAAACGTCTTTGGCATTTGGGGAGTGACCAATATTACGATTTTCTCTTCTTTCAAAATAAATTATCTCTTGATTACAGTTCTTGGATCGAAGAATTCTTTTGTGAAGAACACGGGAAGCTGTGGATGCAGATAACTAAACAAGCTGATGGAACGTTGTCGGGGACTTTAGCTAAATTAACAATAGATTTACCAAGATATTGTCCAATTGACTCGGCTTTTCTTTGCCGATCATCATTATTAAATTTTTAAAAAAAATTGGCAAAATCAATGTTAACTCAAGAATTTGACAGAATTTTTCAAATCAATGATATTATTAATGATTTTATAATCAAGCGAAATCCCTCAAGCAAGAAATGCCATTCATCGATAGAGAAAAACAATCGTAGCTGGTTAAAACTAAATAATAAAACAGAAAACTTTTGTCAGATTTTGGATCGGTTTCCTATTGGGAAATCCTTCACAACAATTCTTTCGCTTAGCTACTTAGGAGACGACTTGATCGAGAAATAATAGTCCTGCTAGGCTGATCCTATTTACTATCAATCCGTGGTTTGTTTCAGTAATGCTAGAAAGGAATCATCCAAGTCATATCCAAACATTTGAGCCATTGATTGGAGGCGAGATTGGCTGGGAATTTCTTGTTTTTGTAGCCAATCTGAGAGGACAAAAACTTTCTGCATCACGAAAATTTCGAGGGCTTCTGGGTTGTATTGAATGCCTTCATTGCGACTAAATTGATGAGGAACTAACATGGCTGCATAGCGGGCTAATTCTCCCGATTTCCAGTCTAGTAGAAAAGGCATCCAAGGATAGATAGCGTCCAAACGCACGAACCAAAGTCGTATTTCTGGGATTTCTGAGAGTTCTCTGGGATCGATGGGATCGCGGAAATAGTCAAACTCAAAGCTAATTTGTTGTTCTTGGGAGGCGATCGCGCCCTCTTGGATGAGGCGATCGACGACACTTTGTACGGGAGATAGATCCAAACCGTGCAAACACTCTCGATTCAGCGTTATTTTCATCATGCTTTCGTTATTTAATCAAACCACGTCTTATTATGAGGCTTTTTGGTTGCCAGACGAAAGGCGATCGCCGATCAGACGGGGAGAGGGGGGAGACTTTCAAGGGTATGTTTTTAAGATTCATCCAGGGGCTGGAGAAAAATCGGGAATA
>CAYTUO010000561.1:0-2346 GCA_964441015.1 uncultured Pleurocapsa sp. | reverse complement strand
ACCTTCTCACCTTCTCACCTTCTCACCTTCTCACCTTCTCACCTTCTCACCAATGGGTGTAGCATGGAAAAAACAGTTAATCTGAGGCATGAAAGAAAAACCTCTTGGCTCGGTTATTCAGGGTTCCCTAAGTGAAGGATTGGAAGTTCGCTTGCATCCCGATGTTTTGGTAGAGGATATGCGCGTCGGGAAATTCTTAGTCGTTCAAGGAACGCGATCGCGCTTTTTTTGTCTCCTGACAGATGTCGCCTTGGGAGCAGCCAGTCAGAGAATTCTTGCCAATCCCCCCAGCGTTGACGATAGTTTTTTGCGCGAAGTGCTAGCTGGAAGCGGTACTTATGGAACCATCGAACTTGCTCCCATGTTGATGTTTACGCCTACAGAGGGAGAAAAGCCCCACAATTTATCCCCTTCTACTTCTGGAAAAAGTTCCCTCGCCTCCTTTGCAGCCCAAACCAGCAGCAATATCGAGTTACTCCCCGTCAAAACTATTCCCGCCCATTTCAGCCAAGTCTACGACGCTAGCGAGGAGGATTTTCGTGCCGTGTTTGGTTGGGAAGACGACCCCCATCGGCGCAATTTTGCCATAGGACAGCCTTTGGATATGGATGTCCCCGTCTGTATCGATCTAGATCGCTTTGTCGAACGCAGTAACGGGGTTTTTGGCAAATCGGGAACGGGAAAATCTTTCCTCACGCGCTTGTTAATCTCCGGTATCATCCGCAAACAGGCCGCCGTTAACCTCATGTTCGATATGCACTCCGAATACGGTTGGGAGGCGATGCGAGAAGGCAAAGAAGTTTCCACCGTCAAAGGACTGCGCCAACTCTTTCCCGGACAAGTGGAAATCTATACCCTCGACCCCGAATCCACGAAACGGCGGGGCGTGCGCGATGCCCAGGAACTCTACCTCAGCTACGATCAAATCGAAATTGAAGATATTAGGCTGGTGGGACAAGAGTTAGGCTTATCTGAAGCCAGTCTCGACAATGCTAATATTCTCTACTCCGAATTCAACAAATCCTGGATTATCCAGTTGTTGAATATGTCGAACGAAGATATCAAGATGTTTTGCCAGGAGAAGCAGGGACACGCAGGTTCGATTATGTCCTTGCAGCGCAAACTTTTACGTCTAGACAGCCTGAAGTATTTGCGGACAGCTTGTCCTCATAACTATATCGAGCAAATTTTGCAATCTCTCGATGCTGGAAAGAATGTCGTTATCGAGTTTGGCTCTCAATCGAATCTGTTGTCTTATATGCTGGCAACTAATATGATCGCCCGACGCATCCATGCCAGCTATGTCAAAAAGTCAGAAACGTTTTTGCAATCCAAAAATCCTCAAGACCGTCCTCGTCAGCTAGTCATTACCATTGAAGAAGCCCACCGCTTTCTCGACTCCAAAATTGTCCATCAAACTATTTTCGGCACCATTGCCAGGGAGATGCGGAAATATTTCGTCACTTTGTTAATTGTCGATCAACGTCCTTCTGGCATCGATAACGAGGTGATGTCCCAAGTTGGTACGCGCATCACCTGCTTGCTGAACGATGAAAAAGACATCGACGCTATCTTTACTGGGGTTTCTGGGGGCCAAAGCTTGCGATCTGTTCTCGCAAAACTGGACTCCAAGCAACAAGCCCTCATTCTCGGTCATGCAGTACCCATGCCAGTCGTCGTGCGTACTCGTGCCTACGACCAAAAATTCTATGCTGAAATTGGCGATACGAATTGGGGAGAAATGCCCGACGAGGAAGTTTTTGCAGCAGCTAAAGCAGCTAAGGCGGATTTAGGCTTTTAGGAGTCGGCTAAGCTTACTCGTAAGCTGTTTCTAATGCGTGTAGGAGATTTTCATGTCTAATTTAATCGAGACAATATTAAACTCAGACGAGAAAATCGAGTTATGGCAATTTCTGGAAGAATTGCGTAAATCCGAAAAGAGATATTTATTACGTAATGACATTCTGATTGCCTTTGAAAATTACTGTAAAATCCATGAAAAATCGGATCGCTTTTCTCATGCTTCTCTGGTCAGCAAATTAGTCTACTATACTCAGGAAATTCTTTTAGAAGAAGAAAGTCTTTGTTTAGTCTACCGACCGAAAATTGCCAAACACGAAATTTATCGAATCTACGATGGCTTAACTATCGAACCCCTGACTATTCAGCAATTACTAGATACGCGCGATCGCTTCGTAAACCATTATCATCCAGAAGAAGGGGACGTATTTGAAATCGATTTCGCTCCTTTCTATGACTATTCTCCCATCGTTCGCGATTCCAAAAATATTGGGAGAGGATTACAGTTTCTCAACCGTTTTCTCTCCAGCAAACTCTTTCAAAATC
>CAYTUO010000560.1:0-2346 GCA_964441015.1 uncultured Pleurocapsa sp. | reverse complement strand
ACAGTAATTTTACTTAGCCCTACTCCAAAATGTTAAAAACATACCCTTGAAAGGACTAATCTGCACCTTGGGATACAAATGTCCAATACGCTTAAATGCCTCATCCCGCATCCACTTACCGTAATAGCGCACGTCTTCAGCCAATCCCTGCGCCCCATTCCATTTATTGATTTTCAACTTCTTCTGTGCTTCTGGATTGACAGGAGACAGATCCTTAAATTTAGGCGGTATTTCAATCAGTGCCTTTGTAATTAAAACCGCCACTGGATTAAGATCGCTACCGTGCGCTTCTAAACCCAATCTCTGCGCCTCTAGCGGAATCGATCCCCCACCACAAAAAGGATCGTAAACGGGAGGCGCGTATTTGGCTAAATACTCTCGCACTTCCTCTGGCTTTATTGGCGGTTCATCTCCTCGATTCCAAGCGATAGAACGAGCAATTTCTCTTTGTGCTGCTTCTAGAACTCCCGATTTGGGATTGTTAATATCGTCCCACGATACCAATCCTCTGACTATCTGCTTGCTATTTCCCTTCTTATCCGTCTCGGTAGTAATTTTGCCGAGGATATCAAACAATCTCTGCCGTTCTCGATTTTGTTCTTCGACCGTTGGAAATTTGTCTGTCCAGCTTGAAGGATCGTCTACTAACGATGCAAATAAAACCGCTCTACACGCTGCTAGAGGTCGTCTAGCCCACCATAAATGTAGCGTTGATGGATGTCCGTGACGAATTGATTTTTCTCTGGCTGACTCAGCGTTGATGGCTTCTAGGGGTAGGGCGACTTCAATTAGTTTTTTGCGATCGGTCATAGAAAGGAATCACTTAAGCGTGTTTACGTCAGGGTAGGCAAGTATTTTTTCGTCTACTGTCAGGAGAGGACAGTTGTAGACCTTGGCTGTGGCAACAATAATTTGGTCGGCTGGATCTCGATGAAATCCGACTAATTGTGTTGACTGAACCACTATGGGCAAGGTGAGGTCGATTAACTGAACTCCCGGATAATCCAAAGCTAGATCCAGCCATTCATCAACAGGACAGGGCAAGACAAGCTTGTTATTTTCTACCAGCTTGGCTACTTCCCAACACGAAAAAATACTTACACCTAGCCCATCAGAACGATATTCCTCTAGCCATTGTTGATGCTGCTCGGTCAATCTTGCATCGCCCATCACCCACCAGACCCAGATATGCGTGTCTAGGAGGATCATTTCAGGACTTCCCAATCTTCTAGAGGAGTTGCTGGCTCAAATGGTTCGTCGTATCGATAGGGCTGCTTGCCCTGTAACGGATATAAATTTGACTCTGATTTCTTAGTGATAATTTTGTCTTGCTGAGTTTTGGGACGTTCCAGTACGATCACTTCCACAGCATCGCCAGCGTGAAATGGCAACTGTTGCAGTACAAGAACTCCATCTTCAGTTAAAACCGTCTCTACTTTATGAGCATTCATAATTTGACTCCCGAATTTTTACATAACTTCGTGTCCTTCGTGCCTTTGTGGTTCAAATCCCCTCCCCCATAACTCTCTCCAATTATAATTGACGCTACTCGCACCAAAATCAGGCTCTCGGCGAAACGGCTCTCGGATATAACGAATCGAGCATTGTCGATCGCAACTTCGATAGGTAGCTAGCGGTTCTCTAACCTTAAAGGCATCTCCTTCTCGAAACTCCTCCGACTTGGGAACCTGCACCAGTGCCAGGTAGTAATTCTCTGGCTTATTAAGGGCTGTAATAATCTCATTCTTAGTAACAGTAACGGTATCGGCTCCTTCGATTCGCCCTTTGACCTCAATAAATCGCAATCTTCCCGTATTGAGGACGTGCGATTCTATATCGTAGCCGCATTTGCGATCGCTAACATCTTTCGGTTCGTAACCCAACGCTCTTTCTGCTGCCATTACCGCTTCCATTGCCAATCGTTCTATTCGCTGCCTCTCTTTGGCAAACATAGCTGCATCAGACTGGCGTTTCCCCTGAAGTCTTTGCAACAATCCTTCACTGACGATTAGCGCCCCACCTACTATAACTGGCGGTAGAGGCGATAACTGGCGTTCCTGCTCTAGTTCTGCCAAGCGTTTCTGCAATCTAGCAGCCAGATCGTCGGCTCTCTGCTGTGCCCTAGCAGAATTGAGTTTAGCGTTGGGTTTACCCGCTTCTTCAGCCAGTCTTAGTTGTGCGGCTCTCTCATCCCAATAATTTATCTCTTTAGTCAGTCGATCTCTGACAGCAATAATAGTTTTGTTAATTAACTCTTCCTTACTCTGTCGAACTTCCTGGAGATGCCCAGAGACTAATAGCGGTTTTCAATTGGGTGGCTCATAATAACAGCAGTGGGTAAACCAG
>CAYTUO010000559.1:0-2347 GCA_964441015.1 uncultured Pleurocapsa sp. | reverse complement strand
ATGTGGAGATAAATCGGATAATATTTCTGGAGTAAGAGGCATAGGAGAGAAAACAGCAGTTAAGTTACTTAACGAATACGGCAGTTTAGAGGCAATTTATCAAAACTTAGAGAAAATTCAAGGAGCAGTTAAGAAAAAGCTAGAAGAAGGCAAAAAAGATGCCGAACATTCTCGTCATCTTGCAGAAATTGTTTTAAATGCTCCTGTAGAGGTTAACTTAAAAGATTGCGAATTACAAGGATTTGATTCTCAACTTCTAAAACCTTTACTGGAAAAATTAGAACTGAAAACGATTATTAAAAAACTTGAAAAATTACAACAACAGTTTGGAGGTAAATCTACAGATAGAGTTTTACCTTCAGATAATTACGCACCTCAACAATTATCTTTGTTCGAGTCAGCTACTTCTCTCAAAAAAACAATGCAAGAAACTCAATTTCTAAATGACACTTCAACTACGATTGCTCCTCAAATTATAGACAGTAAAGCTAAGCTAACTGAATTAATTACTCTTCTGCAACAATATACTAATTCAGATCAACCTGTTGCTTGGGATACCGAAACAACTTCCTTAAATCTACGAGAGGCAAAATTAGTTGGAATTGGTTGCTGTTGGGGAGAAAAATCTACCGAAATAGCTTATATTCCTGTCAACCATACTGAAGGTAAATTCCTAGAGCAAGAAGAAATTTTAGAAGCCTTACGTCCCATTCTAGAAAATCATCAATATCCAAAGATTTTTCAAAATACTAAATTTGATCGTACTGTTTTATTTCATCATGGAATTCATCTAGCTGGTGTTGTCTTCGATACGATGTTAGCCAGCTATGTCATTCATCCAGAACAAAGTCATAAACTTAGCGATTTATGTAAGCGATATTTATCTAATATTTGTTCTCAAGATTATGACGATCTTGGTATTGCTAAAGGAAGAAACATTAGCGATCTAGATATTAAAACAGTAGCAGACTATTGTGGCATGGATGCCTATGCTACCTTTATGTTAGTTCCTAAACTCAAAGCAGAATTAGAAAAAAGTTCAAAACTATATAAGCTTTTATTGGAAGTCGAACTGCCTTTAGAACCTGTTTTAGCAGCAATGGAAATACAAGGAATTCGTATTGATATTGCTTATTTAAAAGAATTTTCTCAGCAACTAGAACAAGATTTACAAAATCTCGAACAAAAAGCTTATCAAGAGGCGGGAGAGAAATTTAATTTAGGTTCTCCTAAACAACTAAGCGAACTTTTATTCGATAAATTAGGATTAAATAGAAAAAAATCTCGTAAAACTAAGACAGGATATTCTACGGATCGTGCTACTTTAGAAAAACTGCAAGGCGATCATCCCGTCATCGATCCAATTCTCGAATATCGAACGCTTTCTAAATTAAAATCAACTTATGTCGATGCTTTACCAGAATTAGTTTGCCCTGATACGCAGCGAGTTCATACAGATTTTAATCAAACGGTTACAGCAACAGGAAGGTTATCTTCTTCCAATCCTAATTTACAAAATATTCCCATTCGTACAGAATTTTCTCGCAAAATTCGTCAGGCATTTATTCCAGAAAAAGGATGGCTATTAGTATCGGCTGATTACTCTCAAATTGAGTTAAGAATTCTGGCACATTTGAGTCAAGAATACGTTTTAGTTGAAGCCTATCGCCAGAATCAGGACGTGCATAGCGTAACAGCTAAATTGGTGTTTGATAGAGATACAGTCACGCCTGAAGAACGGAATTTAGGCAAGACAATTAATTTTGGTGTAATTTATGGAATGGGAGCGCAAAGATTTGCTAGATCGTCAGGGCTAAGTGTAGAACTAGGAAAGGATTTTATTGAAAAATATCGAGAGAAATATGCACGAGTATTTGCCTATTTAGAGAAAATAAAAAAAGAAGCGATCGCCAACGGATATGTCACTACAATTCTAGGACGGCGACGCTATTTTGAATTCGCTAGCGAGAGTTTGCAAAAACTTCGAGGTTCTCCCCCTGAAGCAATCGATTTAAATGCACTAAAACTGAGCAATATTGACGCACAACTTTTAAGAGCGGCTGCCAATGCACCCATTCAAGGTTCTAGCGCAGATATTATCAAGATTGCTATGGTAAAACTGCATGAAATTTTACAAAATTATCAAACAAGATTATTATTACAAGTTCACGATGAATTAGTCTTTGAAGTTCCTCCCGATGAATGGGAAGAATTGCAACCGAAAATCAAATCGGCGATGGAAAATGCTGTCGAGTTGAGCGTCCCTTTACTCGTTGAAGTTCGTGCTGGAAAAAATTGGATGGAAGCCAAGTAGCTCTAGTATCAGTGGTCAGTTATCAGTAATCAG
>CAYTUO010000558.1:0-2383 GCA_964441015.1 uncultured Pleurocapsa sp. | reverse complement strand
ATTTCCGAGGCGACTTCGCGAAGAAATTCAATAAATCCTGTTGGTTTTCCCATAGTTTTGTCTCAAGTAATTTTAGATTTAAAATTTTGGATTTTGTGGGGGTGTTAGACGTTAGCTGTAATCAACAATGATGGGGTTCTTTGGACTCATAGAGGTAAATAGGCAATGCGGTTAACCCAGTCTTCTGCGTTCAATGTCTGCCATATTTTGATTAGACCATTTATCGCTTCACCAATTGGCAAGCTTTGTAACACAATAATCACACCAGGGCTGGTTTGAGTAACAATAAATTCAGCAAAGTATCTTGGCATGGTTCTCTGGTCGTGTGAAACGAGGACTCTACCTTCTCGTGCTACAAAGCTCAGAACTTCCAAATCGCTTAAGCCACTTAAATTTGCTACGTTTGATGTTTGAAAATCAACAGTTGGCTCGTGTCTAAGAACGCCTGTCACGATCGCTTGGTTAAGATCTGAGTCTGCTTGGAAGCTAATTTTCATGACGGACGGCTTTGAATACCGTACAGCTTTTGGTAGAGTAACACATTGTTTTTTCTAGCTTGCTGTCTTAGCGTTTCAAAGAGTTGCTGTCCTTCAAATAAATAATCATCAATGCTTGGGCGATTGGCTAGATAGAAAGCGATCGCGCCATAAACTTCTTCTAGTGTCAGTACGGGAAATGACTGAAGTATACTTTCAGGTGATTGTCCCGACAGAAAAGCATAGACGATTGAATCCAAAGACACGCGCTTTCCAATAACGCGGTAGCACCCCTCCTGTTCTTCAATGTATGGTTTTGCTTTTAGAATTGCTGGACTCATCGTTTTCGTAATTACCTCCTGCCATCCCTAATTTAATTTTGTATGCGCTATTGGGCGATCGCGCGGCGAGATTTCCGAGGCGACTTCGCGAAGAAATTCAATAAATCCTGTTGGTTTTCCCATAGCGTTCTCCTTAAATCATGAAAATTAAATAGTTTTTACTTATAAGCGTCTTTGCGATGTTTGCAGTGGAGGACTACAACAGTAGATGTTTTGTCATCAACTTCATAACGGATGCGGTAATTGCCAACTCTAATTCGGTATTCATTATCAAATCCTTGTAACTTTTTGACTCCTGATGAACGAGGTTCTTCCGCTAGTGAGAGAATTTTTTCTAAAATGCGATCGCGCACTTGCTCTGGTAGATTGTCTAATTGTTTTTGGACAGGCTTTGGAATGAAAACTTCATAGCTCATCAGTTTTTTCTAGACTGATTTGCGATATATTCTTGAATCGATTGATAGTCTCCTTTTTGGTATGCCTTTCTAGCTTCTTCAATCTCAGCAAGAACCTGTGGGTCTTTTTCGATTAAGTCTTCTTCGGCTTCAAAAACTAAATCTTCCAAAACCTCTAAAAGTTGACGTTTTTTTTCTATATCTAAGGATGTAATTGCTTCAATTAATGATTCAAATGGAATTTGGATTTGAACGGTTTTTGTCATTATTTTTTCCATCAATTAGCTTTAGTATAGAGTCATTTTCTTATAGCTTGCTGTCTTAGCGTTTCAAAAAGTTGCTGTCCCTCGGATAAATAATCATCGATAGTTGGACGATTGGCTAGATAGAAAGCGATCGCGCCATAAACTTCTTCTAGTGTCAGTACGGGAAATGACTGAAGTATACTTTCAGGTGATTGTCCCGACAGAAAAGCATAGACGATTGAATCCAAAGACACGCGCTTTCCAATAACGCGGTAGCACCCCTCCTGTTCTTCAATGTATGGTTTTGCTTTTAGAATTGCTGGACTCATCGTTTTCGTAATTACCTCCTGCCATCCCTAATTTAATTTTGTATGCGCTATTGGGCGATCGCGCGGCGAGATTTCCGAGGCGACTTCGCGAAGAAATTCAATAAATCCTGTTGGTTTTCCCATAGTTTTGTCTCAAGTAATTTTAGATTTAAAGATTTTTACCCAAAAACCACTCATATCCTTCCTTAAACTTTCTTTTGGCATCAGTTTCAATAATGCTCCCATGAGCCATAATTACTCTTTTGAAGTTCCAATTAAGTACTTTTTGAACCGATTGTTTTACCCGATCTTTTTCTCGTGTGGCAAATCGTTCTAGGAAAGATGGACTAAGTTTCTTATATTTTCCAGTCGTTTTGGCTACTAATTGGGTAAGCGGTGGAAATTTTTCATCGAAATGAAAAGCCGTATCTGTTAATATCAATGTCTGACTTTCTCGATTAAAAAACACGCATTCATTCAACAAATCAGGGCCATTTAAGCTGAGAGTTTTAAACCCATCAAAGAATAAATATTCAATTTCATCTCCAAAATTATTTTCATTATCTTTGATTACGCGATCGATAGGAAGTTCAGGTCTTTTAGACTCTAAACCTGGTA
>CAYTUO010000557.1:0-2392 GCA_964441015.1 uncultured Pleurocapsa sp. | reverse complement strand
GGCTGGTTTACCCACTGCTGTTATTATGAGCCACCCAATTGAAAACCGCTATATGAGTCATCTGGCAATACAGAACAAGGCTTGTTGATACAGTCTCCTCGGATGTTAGTGTGTCCGCGCACTCCTGTTCTAGCGTTTGACCGTGCTGCCACAAACGAAACTCAACAGCTAGTTGTTGTCGGAATCTACAAACGGGAATACCGAGATGACGACAATCTGGGTAATACCCAATGTTTTGAGGTGTTCTTGCTCGACGATCTCAATCAATCAATGCACCAAATTCCCTTGAGTTACTGGGCAAAAGGAGCGAATCAGGCGACTTTTAGTCGGGAATGGCAGAAATTAATCGATGAGGTGACAGCTTGTCATGCGATTGAAAATCAGATTCCGGCGAGAGGCAAGAATAATCTGTTCAAATCCTTGTGTGTGTTTTCTTTCCGCACGGCAAGGGAATTAGTAGGGAAGAAGCAGAAATCGTTGGCTTGCCGCGTTATCGAGCATGAAGTGCCAAACATCAACAATTGGCGTTCTTACTTCGTTGGGTTTGACGCAAAGCTAAAGACACAGGTCTGGGAAGGGCTTGGGCCAACTATGCCGTTGATGATTCCAGGTCATGAAGTGAGCGCATTGCCAGAAGCCTCTCTAGAAGAATAGTCTTTCATCAAGCCCCAGACACCTCACTCGTCTGGGGTATTACTTAAAAAATTTTTTGGTGATGAAGTACACATCAACTATCCTTTTCGCTGGAGCAGGACTGATGGACTGTGCGATTGCCGCCTCTGGGGGACGAATTGTTACGGCAGTCGAATGGGATAATAAGGTAGCCGAGCAATACGCCTACAACTTTCCAGAAGTTCGTCTGCTGGTTCAGTCCGTCCAATCGGTCAATCGCTCAGAATTAGAGCCAACTGACCACATTCATCTTTCACCGCCCTGTACCGAAGCCAGTATCGCCAATCCCACAGCTAGAGAAACCGATGCCAGTATAAGTGCTGCTAGAGCCTCCCTTGAAATTATTCGTTCGATTTACAGACTTGGACTTTGGACAAAAAGGGCATTTGCGTAAATATTACGCAAATTATTGGCAGGTAGTTTAAATGCCGTCAGTCGAGCAGGTGAGATAAAAGTTTTAATCGGATTTTAAGCCCTCAGTATAATAAGAGGAGTCAGGTTCAGTTTCTCCTCCAAAACAAACATCTAAGTAACTTTCTTGAAGGGAATGAATGACCCTCTCTAATTCGTCAATAAGACTTCTTCGAGTCATTTTTTCTACCGCATCAATATGAGCTTCACTTCCAGCTTTACCCAAGTATAAATATTTGGTTTTTTGCTGACTATCACTAGCCATAGAGAAAATTGGTTCAGCAGATTGTAATTTATAATACCAGTAGATTTTCTGGTTTTGTTTGGTTTGATATCGAATGATATGACAATGAGGGGGCGCTACTTCTCCTTCCCGTTCAATTGTCTGAATTTTCTGCTTTAATTTCCGGATGAGCGCCTTAATTTGTTTGGCTCTAGATTGAGCTTCTTGACGGGTTTTCAAGGACTTCTGTGTAGCCATTAGCTGATGAAAAGGGGGACTATTACTCTAAGATTAGATTAGCGTAAAATATACGCTAATATAATCCCAGTAGAACTAAGCGAATGAAAAATCAAAAAACTTGTCTAGATGTCGGTTCTTGCGTACTTAACGTGCTAAAATATTAGGATATATATTGATTTTTTAGCAAAATAAATTATGAAAAGAATCCTTACTCAACTATTAAATTTGCCAGACGTAGTGGTAAAATCAAGTCTACAAGAGGGTTCAGTCTTAATTTTATCAGTAACTAAAAAGACTAAAAGCGCAGTATGTCCGCAGTGCGGTAATAAGTCAGAACATCTACACCAAAATCAAAGATGCTTGGTAAAAGATTTACCGATGGGAGATAAAGAAGTAATAATAGCTCTAAATAGACGGAGATTTAAGTGTAAAATATGCCGAAAAACATTTAATGAAAAGCTTGATTTTATAGGAGCGAGAAGGACGTATACGCATCGATATGCGGAAAATATTGTTCAACAGCTGATTAGTGGTAATGTAAGTAGTGTAGCAAGAAATAATCGATTTACCGATGAAGAAGTTAATTCGATGCTTGAAGATGTAGCTAAAAAAGTAATGCCAATAGATGTGAGCAATTTGAGAAGGTTAGGAATAGATGAAATTAGTTTAGTTAAAGGGCAAGGTAAATTTATTGTTGTGCTTGTAGATATAGATACAGGAAAATTAATAGGGTTAGGAAAAGAAAGAAAACAAATTGAAATAGAAAAGGTCATGAAAAAGTGGGGAGAAGAAGTTCTAGAGAAAATAGAAGAAGTCAGTATTGATATGACTGGAAACTATAAAAAT
>CAYTUO010000556.1:0-2397 GCA_964441015.1 uncultured Pleurocapsa sp. | reverse complement strand
AGATGAAACCTACAATGATGCCCTCAGACAAGCAAAGAAAAAAAGCAGACTCGATCATTTTCCGCCAATCTGTCCTTATACAGTCGAACAGATTCTAGATCTTGATTTTCTACCGGATTAGCGATCGAACATAACTCTACATACGTCTTCACAAATCTCAGGTAATGAAAGAAATTGTGTCAATTTTAAAACCAGCGATCGATCCCAAGCAAATTGAACAGCGACTAGGGGTTTCTTTGGCTACAATTGCTGAATTTTGTCAACGACGGCAGATAACAGAATTAGCCCTATTTGGCTCGGTATTACGAGAAGATTTTAATCCAGAAAGCGATATTGATTTTTTAGTAACGTTCTCACCAGAAGCAAAAATTGGATTAATTGAAGTAGATGAGATCGAGAATGAGATAAAAGAAATGGTAAAAAGAGAGATCGATCTCGTTTTTAAAAATAGTATCGAAGCAAGCCCTAATTGGATTAGGCGGCGTAATATTCTAGGAACAGCAGAAGTAATTATGGAGCGAGATAAAGCTTTTAGTTAATCTGACTGCCAGTCCTCGATTTTCAAATCCTGTACCCGATTAAATTCGTCAACATTATGGGTAATCAGCGTTAAGTCATGAGCCAGAGCGATCGCTGCAATTTGCAGATCGTAGGGACCGATCGGAGCGCCTCGATCTGCTAGTTGAGCGCGAATTTGCCCAGAAATCCGAGCCGCCTCATCATCAAAAGCTAGAGAGACAAATAATTCAAGAAACTCTTGTTGTACTCTCATCGATTGCGTTGGGTTATTGCTACGCATTGCTCCATAGAACAGTTCGGCTTTTGTCACGGAGCAAACAGCCGTTTCTGGTAAGTGGATGGTGAGTTTGCGGGTGATGGGCGAATCAGCAAACTTCAAGTGATGGATACAAGCATTGGTATCGAGGAGATAAATCAAAGCGATTCCCGCAACTCATATTGATCTTGAGGAGGTCTTTCTAAATCGGGGATAGTTCCTGCTGTATTTTCAACGACAGAGAGCCATTCCGGTTTTTCTGGTCGAACGATCACCGTAACATCTTGATTTTTGAGTTCGTCAGGAAGCTGTAGTTGTAAGAGTCCATCCGAGCCAACGTGTAAGTGTAAAGTGACGATTTGCATGAGATTTTTCCTAAATTTCTAAGAGTTACATAGATTTAACGATCGCCCCACTATTTAGCGATCGCTTGACTCGATAACTTCCGTTTGTAGAGCGAGATTTGCAACATTTATATTTGGTGACATCAGATTATCACATGGCGCGATCGCTCGCGATCGCCACTTTAGCCTCAACCGCGAGAATCCCCGCCCCGTCGCTTGGCGCGGGGTCGGGATGAATCGCGGACGAGAACTTCGTCATCAGTCGGAGAATCTTGTTGTTGGACATATTGCTTTAACTGCTCTACGGTAACACCCCCACAACTAGCGATGAAATAAGCAGAATGCCAAAAAATAGGCTTTTCCCAGTAGAATCGCTTCACTTGTTCGGGGAATTCTTTGCGGATATACAAACTGGAGACTGTCTTTAAGTTATTTACGAATTTTGATAATTGCATTTGCGGGTAAAAACCAAAAAGTAGATGTAAATGATCTGATTCGCCGTTGATTTCAATTAACTCGCATCCCCATTTTTGGCAAAGGTCAGAACAGATCTCCTGCAATCGCTGCAACATGGGAGCAGTAATAACCTTTCTTCTATACTTGGTTGTCAACACTAGATGAGCTTTAAGATCTGAAGTAGCCCTAGAATGTGATTTGTAAGTCACTTATTTTTATGGCACTGCATGATATTATCTATTTATGAGGATAGCTTACCAGTACCAATTACTACCAACAACAGAACAAAAAGCCACGATGGAGCGGTGGCTCGCTATGTTGCGCTTGCAGTACAACTGGTTATTGGGCGAACGTTTTCTCAAAGATAATCGAATAAACTTGTCTAAAATTGGTTGGGTGAAGCTAGTTCTTCATCGACCCATGCCCGATGGTTTTAAGCCGAAAACAGCAATCGTTAGCAAGAAAAGTGATGGTTGGTATGTGACTATTACTCTGGTTGATGAAAGCGTACCAACTAGCACTATTGAAATTGTCCCAACTGAAGATAACAGCATCGCTCTGGATCTTGGACTAGAAAAATTCGCCGCTTACGATACCGGAGAGTTTGTAGATATTCCTCAACACTTTCGACACAGTGAGGCAAAACTAGCTCTCTTACAACAGAAAGCTGCTACTAGAAAAAAAGGCAGTAGAGCCAAAAAGCTTTTAAACCGCAAAATTGGTAGATTACATCAACAAATTGCAAGACAAAGGAAACAGTTCCACTTTGAGACTGCCAAGCGAGTATTACAAAAAGCCCCTGTGGTGTTTGTAGAAGATTTG